>CAYZMZ010000111.1:0-9051 GCA_964479655.1 uncultured Planctomycetaceae bacterium | reverse complement strand
AAACAGGCGGAAAAAAGAACCGGCTGGACGCGAAATTGATTTAATAGAAGTGCCCGGTATATATCGATTTTGGTATATTCCCTATAGACGTAAAGATTTAGAAATCACATGACAGCAGAAATACTAACCTTTAACTCCGCCCCGCTTTATCAGCAAGCGCAAAAGATTGTCGATTGTCTTCAATCAGGCGGTTTGGTCGCTTTGCCGACAGAAACCGTGTACGGAGTCGGTGCCAGTCCGCTGGTTCCGGAGGCGATTGAGCGATTAAGCATCTTGAAGCAACGAAAGCCGGAAAGTCCGTTTTCTTTGGTTGTCCCAACCACGGAGGCGGCGCAAAAAATAGTTTTACCATGGCACCGTAAAGTCGAAAAGCTGTTCAGACGTCTTTGTCCTGGTCCGATTACTTTTGTTTTACCAATTCGAAAAGAGTACTTTGATTCTTTTAAGCCGATTGTAACTCAAGCCTGCGCTCCCAAAGGAACGGCGGGCGTTCGGATTCCCGATCATCCGCTGACCTTGGAGGTGTTGCGATTATTGGGCGTTCCGTTGCTCCTTTCCAGCGCGAATCATCACGGAAATCCTGACCCCATCGACGGAAAACAGGTTATAGACGATTTGCAAAATGAAGTCGATATAATTTGTGATGCCGGTCCAACGTACTGGAAGAAATCGTCTACGGTAGTAAAATTCGACGGGCGCATTCCCACCATTTTGCGGGAAGGTGCGCTAACCGCCGCGCAGGTTCGGCGTATTTCGTCCAATATTGTCCTGTTTGTTTGTACGGGAAATACGTGTCGCTCTCCGATGGCTGAAACTCTTTTTCGCAAAGAAATGGCAGACCAGCTTAAATGCGATCCCGATAAATTGGAAGAAAAAGGCTGGTTTGTTCTTTCCTGCGGTGTTGCCGCCATTTCGGGGGAACCAGCAAGCGAATTAGCCAAGATAACCATGAAAGAACGCGGATTGGATTTATCCAAGCACGTTTCGCAAAACGTTTCCGAAACACTAATTCGATACGCAGACTATATTTACACGCTTACCGAATCTCATCGACGGACTTTGGTATCGCTGTTTCCGCAAGCTGAATCGCGAATCCGGCTGGTAAATCCCGAAAACGTAGATATTCCCGATCCTTACGGAGGAACGCTGGAATTTTATCAAACCTGTGCTCGTCAAATTGAAAACGCTGTTCATCAACGCGTTATAACGCTATTACGAAACGACAATTAAAGCAAAAAAATTTCTGAAAAATCAAACAGAATATCAAGAAAGGTATTTTTTGTTTTTATTTTTTAGTGCAGGATGTTTTTGGGAGGGGGAGGAACGGAACCGAATGGACTTATACACACATTCTCAATCACCCTGCCCCGCCCCGTTCGCACCGTTGGTTACAAGTTCCCTTTTAAAACGCTAACCTGCTAATCTCATTCTATTTTCTAAATGTTAGATTTTCTACATGACTTTTATGCTTAGCAACAATATATTTCTCTGGTTTTTGTGTTATTATAACCGGAAAATCCAAACTATTCCAAAAAAATGTTAGTATTTTCCTCTTATTTGAGAAAACTTCTCACAATCCCTATTTACAAATTCTAAAACAGATTTATAATATGTGCAATTCTTGTTTACGATGCTTTGGATGGATTTACGTCCTAGGCGCAAACAGAATTAAGTCGAATGCGCTAGGGCAATGTTTCGCGCTTCGATAAAAACCTAGGGGGGGAAAATAAACCTACCATGAAGAAAAATAGCCTGCTTAAAATAGAGAGTGTGGGAAAGCAAGGAAGGAAAGAACTCAGTCTCTTTCTGCTTGCAACCCTGTTCATTTTATTTTTTTACGCTGATTCAAGAGCTGATACAGTTACTTGGATTGGCTCTACACCTGTTACTAAAACAGATTGGGACACCGCGACCAATTGGGATACCGGTTCTGTACCGGGACAATCGGACGAAATTCACTTCGCTAAAGGCTCTACCGTAGATTATACCGATGCTTTTACCAATACAAATAAGGTTATTATTGGATACGATAGCAATTACGGCTCTAATCCGGGCACCGGCGCGATGACGATAACCGGGGACGCGACATTCAACGATCTAACCATTGGGATAACAAACAGAGCTAGAAAAAGTGAAGCCGTTGGGACGGGGACTCTAACAATCAACGGAAATCTAACCGTAACCGGCAGCTTCAATGCCGGACAAGCGGGAGCAGCAACGATTACGGTTCAAAAGCCTGATGCCGATACTAACGTAACCGTTTCTTTAGGTACCGGTTCGTATTCTTCTGATTATGCGTATACATCCTCCAGCAAGGTGAATTTTTCCATTCCTTATGGTAACACCAAATCGGGATATTTTACCGATCAAACGGTAGTGGATTTTTCGCAAGCCAGTCAAGTTACGATCATGGCAAAGGAGTTTAACTTGGCAGCCAGTCAATACGGGGATGAGGATGCATCCGGTTTTGGTTTCCGCCAAAGTGCCAAAGTAACCCTGGGTACCAATGCTGATATAACGGCTAATCGAGTGTCGTTGTTTTGCTCCCGCGGAGCCTCAGCAGGAGCGAGTGCGTCAGATACTGCGCTTCCTACAGAACTGATTTTAGGCTCTGGAACGACCAACTTCAACGTTGGTCTGGATTCTGCCAGTTACAAGGGGTTCAACGGAATTACGGTTGGGGGTAGAAAAGCCTCCGCTTTTGATAGTAACGGTGATCCGCTTTACGCACAGCTTATTGTTGCTGACGTTGCCGACGGTCAAAGCAAAACAGCCATTGTAAATATTCGCGGCCTTCAAACCGGGGTAGATGCAAGCAACAATCCTGTCTACGGAACTACCGATTTAAAAATCGCGTTCAACTATAAATATAATACAGGTGATACTTCCTACGGTAAAGTAGATTTAAGTTCCGCGGCCCAAGTGAACATGAATTTGCGTAATTTAGTACTTGCCTATCGAAGCGGGACTTCAAGCGGCAGAGACGGAGCGGGAGATGGTCTACTGATTTTAGGAAATAACTCTACAGTTACGGTTTCTGATTACTTGATTATGTCTTATAAGAAAAATGTTACTACTTCCGGCGGTCCTGGAACATCGACAGCAATTAGCAATATTTATATGGACGGAGCTAATTCGTCGCTGACAGCCAGTAAGATTATTATGGGAAACGTCTGGGGTGATGACCTGAACGCAAATAAAGCGGTATCAAAATCCAGTATCTTTCTTTCCGGCGGTGCTACGTTAAATTCCGAGTACGGCGCGGTAGTTCGCGGAAACGGACGAATTATTTGCTCGTCAAGCTTATCCTCGCCAGGTGCTTTTTCTTCGACGGTTTCTGATACGACGGGAGATGTAACCTTGGGAGCCTTATTTGTCGGTTATAAACCGCCCGCCAGCGGAGAAACCGCAGAAGCCAGTGTCCAGAGCAATTTCTATGCGCAAGGGTATAATTTTACCATTGGAGCAGGACAAGATTCCTCTGACAATAAGAACATCTTTTACGTTGGAGCGGAATCGGAGACGACAGCTACGACTTTACTAAATTCCAGAGCCTATTTTGGTGAGGCGGATATAGCCGATGGCACTCATTCTTCCGGCGTTACCAATTTAACGATTAACGTAAACCGGGTTAGAGTTGGCGATAACGCCAATATTAGCGGACAAGTAGCCAAGGGAAATTTGTACTTGGCAAAAAATAATACAATTACCGCCTACGACTTAATCGTAAGTGAAAATGACGTTGCAGTAACCGGAGCGGTTTCTTCAATCCAGTTGGGTGAAGGAACGAACGACTTTAATATCGGAACAGTGGTTATTGGAGGAAAAAATTCGGCGGGCGTGTTCTCGCTTAACGGCAGCGAAGGCGTCTTTACGCTGGCCTCCACGCTGACAGCTCGAACGGGAGCTGCGTTTACGCTTGATGGTTATGGTTCTGTTACCGTAAATGGAACTGAATATTCTGTTCCCTATGCTAATTTAGCCATTGCTCGTGAAGATGCCAGTACCACGGGAACCGTTGATACGGTTGCTCAAGTTGATTTGACCAATACGTCGTCTGCGGTGTTAAATTTGGGTGTGTTAGATATTGCCGTGGGAGCTACTCAGGACGAGGGCGTTATTGCCGGTCAGTTTAATTTGGGCGATAACGCGACCGTTACCGCCTACGAAATCAACATGAGCCGCCACAATACGACGGGAGCATTAAACACCAATTTCAGCGGATTGATTCTGGGCGATCCTAATAGTACCGATTCCACCGGGTCCAAGATTACTATCCAAGCAGGAACGATTACTACCCTGAATAATTCATCCGACAATACCCCAGAGGTTACGACAGCAACTTATGCGGGAAACTTAAATATGGGGTCAGATGCGGTTACGACTATATCCCATTTACATTTGTATCATAATTCAGAAATTGACGTTGCAAATCAGATTACCATAAAAGGGCAGGGGTTCCTGGACTTACACGGCAATTCCGTGCTGACGGCTAAAACGGCTGACTTCGGAACTTCCAGCGTTAATAGTACCACTAAAGTCACAATTGACCATTCCACTTTTACTCTTGGAACGGCAGGAACAACGATTCCAACCGATCCGGTACTGGTTATCAATGGCGATGCTACTTGTACTGTCAACGGCGGTAAACATATCGTTTACGGCGATTCGCTAATGGGAAAAGAGAATGATTCAACTTCCTCTATTACCATCTCGGTTAGCAATGGGGGTGAATATACCTCAACGGGAAAACTGACGGTAAATGGACTGGCAAACGTTACCCTTAACGATACCTCGTCCATGAAAGTAGACCAACTTATCGGAGCTACCGGAGCGGATACAACCACCAGTGACGAAACGTCCCACTTAACCTTAAACGGAACATCTCATTTACAAACGAGGAATATTAGCGTTACCGCCGATACGACTTCAACCCAAGCTTTCAAAATCGATATGACCGTAAAAGATAACGCTCTGTTGGAAGTAATTGATGTTGATGGTGCCGGAACACTTTCCGGAGCCGACGGCGTTACGCTTACCGTTTCCGGCGGTCGGCTTATTGCCGACAAAATAGACGTTCCGACAGGGGCGACCACCAAGGGCGATATTGTTTTCACAGGTGGAACCATGTCTATTAGCCAACTAGGGTCGTCGAGTTCTGCTGGTTTAGGATTGACAGTACATCAGCAAGGAACGTCCGTCTTTTCCCCAGGGTATGCATCGCCGACTGCCGACAATCCCTCTGTATCCAATTACAATGTGGGAGACGAGGTTTTTAAGGGGATGTCCAAAATTTACGGAAATTATATCTTAGACAGCGGTACGATTAAACTCGATATAAACACCGCCATCGACCGGGATAATATTAACGTTTTCGGTGAAAATGGATTAGCGTCTACCGTTTCCGGTAAGTTTGAGCTTGGAACCGGTGCTAATGCGAAGATAAACATCAGTACAGGAGAAGGTTTCTTCACCAATGTTGCAGATGGCGGGTATATGACAGGCTATGAGGTTGTTACGCGAGATGGAAACACCTTTATCGAAGCCGTGTTTAGCGTTCCGCTGCTGTATTCCGATCAGGGTTTCTTCCTTGGCGATAGTCTAACCGCTATTGCTCTAGGAGAAGCAGGAGAGGCTGACGCGACGGCATGGGGACAGGCGCATATCGATTGGGGTGAGTATTTTCTGTCTGACGAGGCGATTTACGATGTTCTTGCGACAAGCACTATTTCAGATGATACAACGTTGCCTGCATATGTTTTGCGAGCCAAGTTAATTCGATACGTACAGGAAGTTCCCGAGCCGGCAACCTGGCTGCTGTTGATTCTCGGTTGCATCGGTGTGTACTATCTTGGTCAGCGTCGATTCCGCTCCAATCCCGCGGCACGCCGTAGTTAGGGTAAAAAACGCCGCGAATCTTGAATACCTCTTGGTTCCAACGCCGGTCTAGAGTTTATCTAACGGGAAGGCACGAAGACACGAAGCCGCACGAAGAGGGGGGATATAAGGATAGGTTTTGAATACCGCATTGAATGGAAGTATATGCGGAGGTAAGGCGTCCTCGCCTTTCTGCGATCGTCCCCGCCCGCTTAACGCCGTTCGATATTGAATACCGCCTTGCCCCGGTGCCGGAGTCTTAACCTCTTTAGAGGTTTCCGTATGGTAGTATACGTATGCTCTCTATATGTTTTGTGACGTTCTAACAAACGAGAAGCACCTAACGGCGTTGGGGTAAGTGGTATTCAGAATCGGCAAAAATCTGCATAATCTGTGGCCATAAAAATGAATCCTGCGGACGAGGACGTCCTCGCTCCAGCGAGTCAAACGGTATTCAAAACCCAATCCTTATACTATGACTACGTGAATTTTTCTCTTGACGTCGTTTTGATTTCGTCCCCGTTGGAATAAATACTTGTAGTTTTACGGATCAGGGCGAAATGAAACGACTGAGGTTTGTTATTCAAACCGGGAAAAATCAAGGGAATTCAGTATATAACCCTCATTACGGCGCAAGTGCCTTCATTAGGGGCTTGCAAGTGTTTTCCCGCCTTCCTTAAAATTACCCCAAACAAAAAACTCGCCCAATAAAAAAGCCGCGCAATCTAACGACTGCACGGCTTTTGTTATAAGCGGTACTCTAAAGAAATATTAGAGGTTAGCCATTTTGTAAATCAGGTCGGCAGCGCGATTGCTGTAACCGGTTTCGTTATCGTACCAAGACAGGCACTTGAGCATGTTGTCGCCCATGACCATCGTCCAAGGACCAACGAAAATGCTGGAATGCTTATCGCCAACAATATCTTGCAGAACGATGGGGTCTTCGGTGTAATCGAGAATACCCTTCATGGCGCCTTCAGCGGCTTCTTTCATAGCAGCGTTGACGGCTTCCTTGGTTACCGGCTTGGCGGTTTCGCAAACCAGGTCAACGATAGAACCGGTCGGGGTCGGAACGCGCAGGCTAATGCCGGACAGTTTACCCTGGAGTTCAGGAATAACCAAACCGACAGCCTTGGCAGCACCGGTCGAAGTCGGGATGATGTTCATGGCAGCAGCGCGAGCGCGGTAGGGATCTTTATGCGGTAAATCCAAAACGCGCTGATCGTTTGTATAGCTGTGAACGGTTGTCATCAAACCCTTGACGATACCAAACTTGTCATTGATAACCTTGGCAAACGGAGCCAGGCAGTTGGTTGTGCAAGAGGCGTTAGAAACGCATTTCATATCGGGAGTTAAACCGCAATCGTTAACACCCAAAACACAGGTGTAATCGGGATCAGTAGCCGGAGCGGAAATAACAACCTTCTTGGCGCCAGCGGCGAGATGGCTGTCGAAACCAGCTTTGCCGTCAGCAGCGCGCTTGGTGAACAAACCGGTGGATTCCAGAACTACGTCTACATTCAGGTCTGCCCACGGCAGTTTACCCGGATCTCGTTCTTCAAAAACCTTGATCATTTTGCCGTTGACAATCAGTCCTTCGGCATTAGATTCTACAGTACCATTGAAACGACCATGAACGCTGTCGTATTTCAGCAGCGTCGCCAGCATATCATTGCTGGTCAAATCGTTGATTGCAACGACATCATACTTTTCGGGCTGGGCCGCCATGCAGCGGAAAACCAAACGACCGATACGACCAAAACCATTAATACCAACGCGAATCGCCACTGTGCTTCTCCTTTATAATATATAGGAACAAACAAAATAAAATGTTATACCTCGGTTACCTGCGATATTTCTTTGACGATGTTTTGACCTAACAGCGTTAATCGCCAAAACTCCCTGTTTCTCAGGATTGTGTAAAACCAACCAGTTGTTCTGGTTTCACTCCAAAGAAAACGCAAGTAAAAACAGTATATCTAAGCTATGACAGACCGAATTTTAACAAGCCGTATAGGACGTTTGCCAAACAATAGCAACAAAAATACGGGTTATATCAAAAAAACCGGTTAGTCAAAACAGACTATTCTATTCGGGACTAAACTCATGTCCCTATCCAACAGAATATCTAATTCAGTATTATAATAGCGATTGACAATTCTACAAGGGGGTTATACTATGACTACACGTTTTTTTTCGTAGATGCCGTTTCGATTTCGCTTAATATGAACAACATTCATCCATTTTTTACCGAGCAGGACGAAATAAATCAGCTGTTTATCACCACTTAAGCAGGTAAATTCTGGCTAATTCCGTATAATTGCTCATAATCCGACTTTTTAATATGCTCTTGTTTGGAGGGGGATCAAGTCAAGCACGACAAAACGTCCCCGCTATTTTCTTAAATTTAGCTATCTTATCTTAATTTCCGACTTTGTCCAAGTAAATTTGCGGGTTTAATGCAACAATATAGTCTGATATAATATTTAAATAAAAACAAAAAATAGTTGTTCTTGTCTATTTTTGATTCAAAAGAAAGAAAAATAAATTTTTTTGCTTTTTTTTATTAAACCTGTCTGGTAATACTTGCTGAAATAGGGTAGAATAAACGATAATATACGGAATCCATCGGGGTTTACTTGCTCCGTAAATATTCTCACCGCCATAAATATTTTAACTTTGCAATACTGCGGAAAATCAGACAGATTTAAATAGACCGCATAAGGTAAAATGATTTTGCGGGAAAAATATGAATATCGGAGCATCAAACGAGTCCGTAAACACAGGATTATTACACAAGGTAAAGATTTTATGAACAAACGATTTCAAATTATTGCGTTGTTTTCACTCGGATTGATAATCGGAGTATTTGCAGCCTATTACAGCATGGACAATCGTACAGTGCAAGCGTCTGGGGGAACCGATCGTTCGGGAGAGTATATTATTACCTCCGGATTTTTGGACAATGCAACCGGAGCGACTTATTTTCTGGATTGTTCAACAGGCGTTTTAACAGCCGCTGTTCCCTCCAGCAACTCCCGAAAAGCGGGCATCTGGGGATATTTTAAGGCTAACGTTACGCAAGATTTGCGAAAATATATTCAGGCGGCAAAAGTCGGTGAATTTGGTCAACCGCTGGTTATGCCTACGCAGCCGAACTACGTTATGACGACA
>CAYZMZ010000110.1:2770-9092 GCA_964479655.1 uncultured Planctomycetaceae bacterium | reverse complement strand
AGCAGTCGATTTCTACCGCCGCGACGATTATTTATCAACTATGCCGACAGCGAAGTCGGGGCAATTTCGAGGAAGTTCATCTGGTCTTGGGCGTATCCGGCGTTGTGCGTTTGGTTAGTACGGAGGAATCGACGGAATCCGAGCAGACGATTGATTCCAATGATAGTACGCCGGATAGCCGAGATGGAATCGGAGGAAACGGCGTGTTTTCGATTAACGGCGCGTTTTCGGGGCAATCGGAATCGGGACAGATTTCGTCGGAGCTATCGCCAGAATCGGCTATAATTTCCGGCTTGGCAGATGCGGCGTTTTATCATCAAGCGATGCGAATCCTTGCCTGCGCCCAGCCGACGTCCCAGCCTCAAATCGATTCGTTGAGGAAAGCCGCGAAAGATATAACGCCGGAAAAAACCAAAGTTGTTCTCCTTTAAAAGACGAAATCCCCGAGGCGGGTTCCCTGTTCGGCTACCGCCGGTTGCCGAAAATTTGGTTGGCGTTGTTCCCTGCTTTTTTACGGGAAGGCGCGAAAGCACGAAGGAGCACGAAGAGGGGGAATAAAGGTTGTTTTTGATTACCGCTTGATCGTAATGAAGGCACTTGCGCCGTAATTAGGGTTATCAGGGATTGTTTTTGATTACCGCTTGATCCCAACCGCTATGCGGTCAGCCTAACGCCCTCGATTTTATGTCAAGCAATGTTCACCTTCGTAAACTTTTTATGACTTTTTTGAAAAAAATACTTTTTATTTCTTGAAATTTTATAAAATTTGTGATATAATGATAGATGTTGTGATAAGTAACAGGGCAGTTTTTTTGTTGCGGTGTAAAATTTTTGAGGAAGGTTGAGTTATGAATATTGTTAAATACGGTTTGTCTTGCGTTTTTGGGGTTATGATAATCAGCGTTGTTGCGCAGGCGCAATTGGCTGATAAATACAACGATCATTATTCCAATAGCAACGCGACAATCAGTCCCGGCGGAGTGGGAACGGTAGGAGCAACCCGTTTTATTCAACAACAGAACATGGCTTACGGCAACGGTGCCTCGGCAACGCAAAGCAGTTTACTCTCTGGCGGTGCGGCGTCTCGTGGTGTTGACGGCAATACAAGCGGTGCTTGGAGTAGCAATTCGTGCGTCCATACCAATAATACGAATAGCGGCGGCGAATGGTGGCAGGTGAATTTTTCAACGGTCGATACGGCGGTAGATCATATTACCATTTGGAATAGAACGGATTCTGGCTGTACCGATAGATTGCAGAATTTTACCGTTGCTTTTTATACGGTAGACCCTTCCTCTGCTGGAGCAACCGCCGTTTGGAGTTATAAGTATGACGGGAATTTCCCTGCAAGCGGAAGAATCGCCGTTGATACAACTGCTGCCGATTCCAGCTGGATTCGTATAACCGACGAAGCCGGACGTTATATTAACTTTTCGGAAGTTCAGGTATATTCGACTACCGACTTGGGTGGTTTTTCCGCTAGCAGCAATAACGGAGCCATTGTAGACGGCAAGCAGGTTCAGTCTTATAATTTTACTCAAAGCGGAACGGGCGTTTTGGTTTTAGACGTCGATACAACTCAGGAAGGCAGATACGATACGCTTTCAGTTTCCGGCGCTCTCAATGAGGGCGGAACGCTTCGTCTGAATTTGATGAATGCGGCGGGTATGACGGTTGCGGACTTTAACAGTATGATCATAGCAAATTCCTACTCGGGAAGTTTTTCCTCGGTCGAAGTAATCAATCCCGAACAATTGGACAGTTCTAATATTGTGTTATTTAACAAGACCAGCAACGCGACTTTGGCGGCGGAAATGGTTCACTGGAAAGCGTCTCCTGAAGATACAAATTTTGCGAATATCAATAACTGGTCCAGCGACCCGGCAAGTCAGGAAGTAGCGATCGGCGTTTACGGGAGCGAGGCAACCGGCATGATGCTAGCTACGGCTTTGACCTTGGGAACGGCGCATTTTGGCTATACCAGTTCCGCTACTTCAAATCTCACCATTCAAGACGGCGGAAGTCTTACCGTGGGAAATGGCAGCTTTCTGGGAGAAAACGGCTCCTCTACTATTACGGTTGAACAGGGGGGAACTTTTACAACCACGGGAGAGTTGCTTTTGGGAAATCTTGGTACTGCGAGTATGGCGATTACCGGCGGAACGGTGAATTTTAATAGTCTGGTTCGGGTTTCCAACCAGGGAAATAACGCGTCGATTGTCGTTTCAGGCGATGGTAAATTCAATACAACCGCAGATTTTATTCTCGGTCAGCGAGGAACGCTCAAGGCAGCTATGACCGTTAAAGACAATGCGGTATTATCTTCAACCAGTAATTTTTATGTCGGTTCTAATGATGTGTCAGTTGGTTCTGGAACTTTGAATCTGCAAGACAATGTCTCCGCAACGTTTAATAATCTCTATGTTGGGAGACAAGCCGCTTCTGCGCTTAATATGCAAGATAGCGCAACCGTAAATATCAATGGATCCCAATTCTATGTTGGTACTTCCAGCATTGGTTCGACGTATAATCAAACCGGCGGAACAACCAATGTCAGTGCGGCTACGACGACCTATATTGCCGATGCGGAAGCCAGTACAGGAACCATCAATCTTTCGGGTAACAGCGTTTATAATAACGCTGGGACAATGTGGATTGCTGTTAGAGGAACCGGTATTGTAAATGTATCGGAGAATGCGGTTCTCAACTCAACAGGACGAATTTTATTGGGCGATGCGCACAGTAAAATGGCGGCAGGAATAATCAACCAATCCGGCGGAACGGTAAATGCGTTGAACAACGGAATCTCCTTTGGTTCGCAAAACACTGGCGGAAGCGCAACGTATAATCTATCCGACGGCGTGCTCAATGCAGGCAGTTTATCCCGAGGTGCAAGCAAAATTCTGGCTTCCTTTAATATGTCAGGCGGAGAAGCCAATATCGGTTCCTTAACCGTTCCGACCCGTTTTACCGGCGGCGTGCTGAATGCGGGAACGATTAACGTTTCGACGCAAGCCGCAACCCCGGTAAATCAATTTGAGCAGTCCGGCGGAACGATGGCTCCGGGCGGATTGGATGCAATCGGTACTACGACGATTACCGGGAATTATCTTATTTCCAATACCGTCAGTACAACCAATATTGCCTTGGGTAAAACGGCAAGTCAAGATTCAAATTATACTAATAATCAATTCCCCGCCGGTAACGCGGTTGACGGGAATTTAAGTACTTTTTCGCATACCGGTACGAGCAGTGCGGCTCATTCCTGGCAAGTGGATTTGGGAAAGGTAACTAATATCGCGGCGGTAACCGTAAAAAATCGTAACGAAAGTGCCTACGCTTTTGGACAACGACTAACCGACGAAAGCGGTTTTTACGTGCAATTGCTTGATTCTGACGGTACTACTGTTTTATGGACTTCACAAACCCAGTCGGGAGGATATGCGTATTACCAAGGAACAACCATTAACATTCCTTCCGATATTACGGCGCAGTATGTAAAGATTGTCCGTGCGGCTGCTTCTACAACTCCGCTGAATTTAGCCGAGGTGCAAGTACTAGCTTTCGCCGATACTCCTACGGTAAATAACGCAGTGATTTCGTTGGATATAAAGTCGGAAACCGAGTACGATAAAATTGTTGTCAACGGCGATTTAGACTTGGGAGATGGCTTGGCTACCTTGGAATTAAATTTCCTGGATACCTTCTATACAACCGGTACTTTCCAGCTGTTTGACGTAACCGGAGCGATTACGGGCTATTTTGCGGATATTGTAGTTCCCGATATTCCCGATTTGAAATTTGATTTTTCCAATTTACTCATTGACGGAACGGTTTCTGTTGCGATTCCAGAACCGGCAACATGGGTTCTGTTGCTGCTGGGAACGGCAGGACTGTTGTACTACAGACGGCGGAAATAGTTCAGCGGAGTTTTGTGTTTTTTACGGGAAGGCACGAAGACACGAAGCCCCGGGGCGGGGTTCCCGGTTCGGCTACCGCCGGTTGCCGAAAGAATAGTTGGCGGGGATAATATTGCCGATTTTGAATACCGCATTGAACGGAAGTATATGCGGGGGGAAGGCGTCTCGCCTTTCTGCGGTCGTCCCCGGCCGTTTAATATTGCCGATTTTGAATACCGCATTGAACGGAAGTATATGCGGAGGGAAGGCGTCTCGCCTTTCTGCGGTCGTCCCCGACCGCTTAATATTGCCGATTTTGAATACCGCTTGGGGTTTTGGGAAGAATTTTACGGGAAGGCACACACAAGCCCGTAATGAAGGTGCTTGCGCCGTAATTAGGGTTACAAGGGTCGATTTTGAATACCGCATTGATTCGGTGCAGGAATCTTAACCTCTTTAGAGGTTTCCGTATGGTAGAACGCCGCGTTCCTCCATCTTCCCCCGCGAATCTTTCCCTCGCGCAGCCAGCCGAAGGCTGGCTGCGCGAGGGAAAGATTCGCTCAAATTATATTAAAGAAAAACCGTTTACTACCAAACGGAAACCTCTAACGGTGTAAAGGTTGTAATTACTACTGCGCTTAATGGGTTTACTATCAAACGGAAACTCCTAACGGAGTAAAGCCCCTCTTCCTATGAGGCATTAAAAAATCTGCGTAATCTGCGGGAGGTAAAATTGCATGTTGCGGACGTCTGCGCTCCGTTTGTATTCCCGTCCAAGCGGTATTCTAAATCAACGCGATTCGCCGATTCGGGGTCGGTACCGGGTCAATTCAATCCGCTGGTTATTTCAAACCCTGTTCCAAGGCGTCGATAATATCGTCGATATGCTCCAGACCGATGGACAGTCTAACCAGTTCGGGAGACAGTCCCGCTTCCCGCTGCGCCTGCTCGGATAGCTGCGAATGGGTAGTACTGGCTGGATGAATGATTAAACTTTTCGCGTCCCCGACGTTGGCGACGTGTGTAAACAGCGGAATGGTATCGACCAGTTTTTTCCCGGCAGCCGCTCCGCCTTTAAGTCCGAAAACGACCATTCCGCCCGCTCCGTTGGGCAGGTATTTTTGGGCTAGCTGACCGCGATTGACTTGCTGGACGTCGGTAGTCAAACCGGGGTATTTAACCCAGCTGACGTGGGGATGTTTCGTGAGAAACTTCGCAACCTTCGCTGCGTTTTCGCTATGTCGCGCCATGCGCAAAGGCAACGATTCCACGCCTTGCAAAAACTGCCAGGCGGAGTCCGGAGACAGCGTCGCTCCCTGATTCCGCAAGCCGACGGTTCTCAGCCGCATAATATAAGCGAGCGGATTCAAATCGCCCAAGTCGTGCGCAAAACGCAAGCCGTGATAACCGCGATCGGGTTCGTTGAACAACGCGAATTTGGAATCCGTCCAGTCGAATTTGCCAGAATCAATTACGATTCCGCCGATTCCCGTTCCGTGCCCTCCAATCCATTTGGAAAGCGAATGAATTACAATATCCGCTCCCCATTCTATCGGACGGCATAAAGCGGGGGTTGTAAAAGTACCGTCTACAATCAAGGGCAGATGGTTGCGATGGGCAATATCGGCGTACTGCTGAATATCCGCTATATCCAGCCCCGGATTGCCGATAGATTCTATGTACACCGCGCGCGTCTTTTCGTTGATTGCTGATTCAACGGCTGCGAAGTCGTTGACCGGCGTAAATCGGACGTTAATACCCTGTTGAGGTAAAATGGCGTCGAATTGGGTGTACGTTCCGCCGTATAAATTCGACGCGCTGACCAATTCATCCCCCAGACGAAGTATATTCGTAATCGCGAAATAAATAGCCGCTGTACCGCTGGCCATCGTTAAACCCGCTGCGCCTGAATCCATCGACGCCAATCGCTGCTCCAAAACGTCGTTGGTTGGATTCATCAATCGCGCGTAAATATTGCCTGTCTGCTTTAACGCAAACAGATTAGCTCCGTGTTCTGCGCTGTCGAAGGCGTAGGCGGTTGTTTTGTAAACCGGAACCGCACAGGAATGAGTGGTTGGATCAGGAACCTGTCCGGCATGTAACGCTAAAGTTTCTAAGTGGTACGTCATATTAATTTCACCTCTGAATCGAGTATTATAATATCAAGGATTATTCAAACAGCCAGCTGGACAAATACCGCTCGCCTGTATCCGGCAGCAAAGCGATAATTCGTTTGCCGTCGTATTCCGGCCGCTTGCTCAATTCCAAGGCGGCAAACAACGCCGCGCCCGAGGAAATCCCGATTAGAAGTCCTTCCTGTCTGGCTGCCTGCCGCGCGGTTTCACCCGCGTCCGTCCATTCAACTTGGAATACTTCGTCCAGAATTTTCGTATTGAGCGTTTGAGGAATAAATCCCGCGCCGA
>CAYZMZ010000110.1:0-2752 GCA_964479655.1 uncultured Planctomycetaceae bacterium | reverse complement strand
GGTCCCGGTTTTCCGCCTGAAATTACAGGAGAATCCGTGGGTTCGACTGCGATAATTTTAATTGCGGGATTGGCTTGCTTGAGCACTTCTCCGACTCCGGTAATCGTTCCGCCGGTTCCCACTCCCGCGACAAAGGCGTCTACCCGTCCGTTGCTATCGATCCAAATTTCGTTGGCGGTGGTAAGACGATGGCGATCTGGATTGGCGGGATTTTCAAATTGCTGCGGAATAAACGAACCGGGATTTTCCGCTTTCAACTGTTCCGCTTTGGCAATTGCGCCTTTCATTCCTTCCGCTCCGGGAGTTAAAACCAACTGCGCCCCGTAGGCAGCCAACAGCTTACGGCGTTCGATCGACATGGTTTCAGGCATCGTAAGAATCAAACGGTAGCCTTTTACCGCCGCCGCCAACGCCAAGCCGATTCCGGTATTGCCGCTGGTCGGTTCGATAATCAGCTCCCCTGGTTTAAGCAGACCCGCTTTCTCCGCCGATTCTATCATCGCAACGCCGATTCGGTCTTTGACGCTTCCTCCCGGGTTAAAGTATTCAACCTTAACCAAAACTTCGGCTAAGCCCTTATTGAGTTTATTGATTCTAACTAACGGCGTGTTACCAATCGTTTCCAAAATGTTTTTGTATATTTTAGACATGAAATCATTCCTCCTGCAAAGTAAAAAATTTTTGAAAAAACTAATCTCTACTAATTTGGTAGTGTATTATATCATATAATTTGTATATTGCAAGAGGGGGAACCGTCAAGAAGAGGAAAAAAGACTGAATAAGTATAAATAATTTTTGGAAGAAGGCGTATTTTTGGGGAGTAAACTCTGACTATTTGAATTATTCTGACGCCGCTGTTTTGATTTCGCCGCCGAAGAAATTATACTATGTCTACTTGAAATTTTCCTCTTGCCGCCTTTTTGATTTTGCCCGATAAGTTGAGCTAAATCCTGATTTTGCCGATCAGGGCGGAATGAAACGGCTGATTTATGATAATCCAATCCGAAAAATTTCAAGTGGAACCCGTAAAATCGGAATCCGGATAGAAAAAGGTTCCGGGAAAATGAAGAGGATAAATCGAAAATACGGAATACCATTTTGCATGCCGCGCTATATTTATGCTCTTCCTGCTCTTGTAATTCCTTATATATATGGTACAATGAGTAAGAATTGTGAGTCAGTTTTGGTAAACATTCCCTTATTTAATACAATTCTTACAATGAATACATACCAGCGAAGAATAGGCAATCAGGTTATTACTTCCAATAATCCGGCTGACGTTTGGATTGATTGGAAACCCAATAATAGAGAAACGTGGCTTTTTGTAGCTCCTCATGATGACGATATTATCCTCGGCGCGGGGCTAACCTTTTTGGCGGCTTTGTCAGACGGTATAAACGTTCACGCTGTAGTTACCACCACAGGAGAAAGCGGGTACTGCCGCCTGGAACATAAAAACAAGGTAGGCGATATTCGCCGTCAAGAAGCGATTGCCTCTTTTGACGCCTTGGGATTACCCGCAGAAAATCTGCATTTTTTAGGGTATCACGACAGCGGTTTGGATCATTTTACCGGGCATTTTCCTGTTACTCAACCCGGTCCGACGGTTATCGAAGGCGCAACGGGACTGGAAAACTCTTATACCTGGATTTTGCGAAAAATCCGTCCGACACGTATTTTTATTCCCTCCGTTACGGATATTCATCCCGATCATAGAACCGTTCATAACGAAATGGTTATCAGCGTCTTTCATGCCCAAGGCGGAATTTGGCCCGAATTAGGTACTCCCATCGAGAATTTTCCGTACTTGTACGAATACGCAACCTACAGCGATTTTATTACGCCACCCGATATGCGAATTACGGTTCCGGAGCTGTTGCTTGAAAAGAAGCTCGCCGGTATTGCCGCCTATAAATCTCAAGAACAAATTGGAGCGTTAATCGAGATCCAACGGCAAGCGGGCTGTAAGGAAGTAATTCGCCAGAAAATTTTCGATTTAATAACTCCCGGCAAGTACAATAGCCTGTTTGATTGATTCAGTCGATTTATACTGCTTCCACTTGAGTTTTTCCGGTTTGCATAACAAAAATCAGTCGTTTCATTTCGCCTGAATCGATAAAATAAGGGATTATTTGATTCTGAATGCGAAATCGTCCGATGTCAAGAAGAACATTCACGTAGTCATAGTATAAATGCTTAATCAGCCATTTTTAATCTAATGGTAACGTGTTGTTGTATTCTCGATGCAAATCCAAATTGGACGGGATAAGCGCAATTTTGTATATTTTTGCCATAAATTCTTTTAGGGCTTTATGCTTTTCCGGGTAGCAGAAATTGTATAACTTGGCGTAAAGTACGTACAAAGAACGCAAATCGGAATGAGATTGCTTTTTCCTGTCAAAAAGGAATTTATGCATATTTATTTGAACGGAAGCGGGCAGAACGTCCCAATTACCGATGATTTCAGGATTATACGATGGTCTGATTATTTCCCAATTCCAATTACTGAACGGAAGCTCAGTGCACGGATAATAATCGCTCGAACTTCTAGCAAGGGGTTCGAGATATTTGCTTATTTCAATCACTGATTTTATCTCCAACTCCGAGGGCGGATTGGTTCCAAATTTATACGGAGTTCCCACACGAATCAAAGAATCTGCCTTCTTTTGTGAACAAGGCGGCAGATACTCACGTTTAATTTTATGAAGGCTAATATGGTTAATCGCAAAATACGGATAGTATAACATTAAAG
>CAYZMZ010000109.1:0-9106 GCA_964479655.1 uncultured Planctomycetaceae bacterium | reverse complement strand
GCGTTGACGAAGCGACTTCAGACCACGTGGCGTGATACGGCATGTTCATATCGATCCACATGCCTAACTCTCGGCGAGCCGTATCGTCCAAAACTACGTTGTAATGGTTACCATCGCGAAGCATTTGCATCAGCGGAGAGGTATTGTAGTAATATTCCATCGGGAAGAACATCGTGGTATCGGATTCCGGTCCCGGACGACGCAAATACGGCATCAAAGCCCAGTACGAATTGCCAAAACCACGCGGTCCAGCTGAGGTATCCGCAAAATTCGGACGATTCGGCTTTTCTCCGTTATGGCAGCCGACGCAGAATTTATCCAATACCGGCTGAACTTCACGAACAAAACCAACGGGGCGTTTTTCTCCGTTAAATTCCTGGATTCTATCCGGTGCACGACGTCCTGCCGATACAAACTTGGCAGGAGTTACCGAGTTTTGATTTTCATGGCAGCCAGAGCACGATACTCTTTCACCGGGCATACCGGTTAACCACGAACGCATAATTTGCAGCGCATGTCCGTCTTTATCCAGCGGCTGTAACGCCAAAGGAACGTTGGACGGAATTATAAAGTTCGCCGATCCATCAGGATCTACCGGAACTTCACCCAAAAGGATTTTACTATCCCAAGACGTTTCTTCACCCATGGCGTTATGATTACCAATACCACGGTATCCGTATTGATAGCCGAATACTCGCAGTTTCGTGATCGTACCACGCGGAACGTTTTCCAAACCGGGGCCAAAGTAGACATCGGTAATAAATACGGACGCTTCCTTGTCCTTTTCAAGGGTTCTATCAGGAATTACCGGCGGCATCGGCTTTTCGACCAGTGCTTGCGGTTCGTAAATTCCATACTCATTGGATTCTTTAATTAAAAGCATATTGTCGAACGTATCGACCAAGTACAGTCCCCATCGGCTTTGCGGAGTAGGCTGAGCGGAAACGAGGAAATAGTTTTCATTTAACGGGCACGGGAACAAGAACTTCGGCCACGATCCATTTACTAAACCGTCGGCAATAATCGGTTCTACCTTTTTACCGCGGAACGGAATTTGTTGAACCGACCCTTCAGCTTCTTTTCGTCCCAATTTCGGGTCGATGATATGCAATTCACCGATACGGGCAACGCCATGATGTCCGGTTACGATTGTCGCAAACTTGGACGGATGACCTGGAATCGCTTTACCGTAAAACATACTGTTGGGCCAATAAGAACCCGAACCGTAGTATTCAATCTGATTGGTTCCATCCGGATTCATGTGCATCATAATTCGGGTGAAATAATGATTGATATCGACGTATTCCCAGCGCAGATACATAACTCGTCCGTTGTTCAGCAGGGTCGGGCACCAGTCTTGGTCTTGCTCGTAAGTTAGCTGACGGACGGTTTTCAAATCCGATTCAACACGGAAAATATTACCCACATGTCCGGCGCCGCCAATACAGGGAACACCCATCATAGACGCACTGGAGATGAACAAATAGGAACCATCTGGAATAAAGCAGCCTTCGACGTTATCTACGTCCTTGCCCATAAAGGGAGAAATTTGTTTGTATTCTACCGGTTCGCCCTTGAGAGCTTTTTCCAGGTCAATTTCGTAAACTTCCCATGTATTTTCATCGGATAACGCGGTTACCAAAATCTTTTTCGCGTCCCATTTTGTGCAAATATCACCGACAAAAGACTTGCCGTTTCTCGGTTCAACAACCGGCTTTAATTCGGCGTTCGGGTCTGACAAAGAAAGAACTTGCAGTTTGTTGCCGTAATCTCCCTTTCCACGTGAACAGTTGGACATCCAGTTGGCTTGCAGACCCGCGTTGGTTGCGGTTCGGACAAGTACTTTGTCAAAAGAAAGCAACGGGTTGGCTAACAGAGCCTCGCGGCGGAATTTGAGGAACTCCGGTCCCAAATCAATAGCATCCTTAACGGTTTTGTCGTCTTTGGGATTTATCTTCGAGAAAATATCTTCGTAGCGAGAAAGCTGCTCAAGATATTTTTTGCCATCGTATTTATCGGGATAGGTCTTCGCTAAGTCTTCAATCGCCATTCGCAAGGGTCTGATTTGCTTAGCCGCTTGAGCCAGTTCGCCCGATACGACTTTCATCAGAGCAACCATTTTTTGTTCTGAAACACGGTCTTCAATCTGAGATTTTTCTTCGGGAGAAGAGTACAAATTGGGGTCAGAGGCGTCTCCGATAATTTGCAATTCAATTAAAACGCAGGCGCTGTTTGCTGTGGTCTTACTCTTACCTGGCTGACCCGCTTTGGTTGGGTAAGTACTCCAGAAACGAAATTCGACCCAGTCCGCACGGGCGATATACTTGCCCGCTTCCGTTTCGGTGAAATCCGACTTGAATCCCCCTCCGTTGGCACCGATAACGTTGTCGCCGCTGGTTAAGTTCGGAGCGTCTCCAAACTTGGGTTGTTTGCCGGGATTAGCCGAATTGTCTGCAAAACGAACTTCGTAATCCTGATTACCTCGGGAATCTATGTTTCCGGTGTAAATAGCAATTTCCTTGATGTTGCGAACATGTCCCAAATACACCAAAAGGGTTGCAGGCGTACCGTCCGCCCAAATTCGACCAGAACCACCCAATTCACCGATTGCCGAATCGCTCAGCGCGGCAAAATCAGATGAACCGATTCCTTTAGATTCAACTTTAACGTTGTTAAAATTTAGAAAATTCAACGGATGTCCAATTGCGACATCAGATTGCATGGCAGCAAAATTGTTGCCAGACCAGGCTTGCGTGGTCATTTTTACTTCTGCATTACACAGTGAATAACTGTATATCGCTGAAAGCAAAAAGAAAAATAGGCAGATTTTTCGCATAGTAAAACAATGGGGTGAGGATTAAGGGGGGAAAGATCAACTCCTGTGTTGACCAATAATCAAGCGTTCGTTCCTTACAAACGCCTGATAATTTCTAAAACAAAATGTATTATAACCGATTCTTAAAATAAATTCCAGTGGTTTAATCAAAAAAAGTTAAAAATAATTGATAGATACTTTGCAAAACCATGCAAGTTTTATCAATTTTCATAAAAAATATTGTTTCGACTGTAATTAACGCAAGAAGTTATTCGCTATTTGAGATTTTAATTTCAAACTCTTGCAACACACTAACCAATTCTCCAACGTTCAACTTGTTATCGCATTGCAACTATTTGTTAATGTATTAACCTTTAATAATAAACAAGTGTTTAATGAGTTCATTTTACTTGCCGGTAAGCATCCAATTTAACGCTCGACTGGTTTGCGGGTCTAAAACCGGAACGGTTCGATTGGGCTGTCCGTTGGGCGTTGCGGCTACAATCGGTTTGCCGTCTTTGTCTTTTTCCGGATTTTGGAGAATATCCAAAAACTGTTGCCGCCATAAAACCTGCTCGGTCTGCATGCGATTGAGCTTGATTTCCATGCCGGTATTGGGCGTAACGCCCCATTGATCCGCTTCGGTGGCGTTTTCTTCTCGATGTATATTTTTTCCGCTAGGACGGAAATAGCCGCTGGTAGTCAGTTTCAACGCGCCGCCGTCCATATCAATCACGTTTTGAACGCTTCCTTTTCCCCAAGAACGTTCGCCAAGTATCATGGCTCTGTTATGGTCTTGCAGACAAGCCGAAACAATTTCGGCCGCCGAGGCTGAAAAATGATTTATCAAAACCGCGACGGACGCCTTGGTCAGCACGTCTTTTTTAGCAAACCACGTTTTTTCGTCGGTTTGACGTCCTTTTACGCTTACAATCACGCCGTCGTCGATAAACATATCGCAAATTTCAATTGCGCTGGAAAGCGTACCGCCGGGATTGAATCGCAGGTCCAGCAACAACCCTCTCATTCCTTGGTCGTTGAGCGTTTTAAGTACCGTTTTCATTTCCTGCGTCGTGCGTTGAGAAAAAGAGGATATTCTTACGTAGGCGATTTTATTGGCAACGTCAATCCAATAATTCCAGGAATCGTCCGCGTTTCGACTGCAACCGCTAACCGTTTGCAGATGAATTATATCGCGCGTAACGGAAACGTCAAACGGTTTTTTCCCGGGACGTTGAATACTCAGTTTTACGTTCGATCCAACGGTACCTTTCATCAACTCGGTTGCCTGATCTATATTTAATCCCTTGGTTGATTTATCGTCGATTGAAACTATTACGTCGTTCGGTCTGATACCCGCGCGGTAAGCGGGCGAATCAGCCAGAGGGGTAACAACGACAAGCGAATCGTTTCGTTGAGATACATGAATTCCTAATCCGCCAAATCGATTTTCCAAATCCATACGGAAATTATCCACCGATTCGGCGGGAATATAGTTTGAATACGGATCTAATTTAGCCACAACGCCGCCGATTGCCGCCTCTATTAATTCTTTACGCGAAATCGGTTTGACGTAATTCGCCTCTACTTGGTCTATCGTATCAACCAGTAACTGATATAAGGCGTAATTTTCATCGTTAATTTTTTTCAGCTGCGATTCTTCCTCCAAACGTGCTTTCACCTTTGCGTCTGCCGCCGTATTATCGCTTGACGGGACAGCGGTCTGCGCGGCTAAAAGAGCGTCAGAAAGAATAAACAAAGATATAAAACCGAAAATAATTTTTTTCATCAAATACACCTCGTATACAATTAATGCTATGACTGAGTAAATTTTTATACCGATGCCGTTTTAATTTCGTCACTGAAAAAATAAAAACTCTGGGTTTTATGGATTATGACGAAATCAAAACGACGTCAAGAGAAAAAATCAAGTAGTCATGTATAATTTTAATTTTCCAGCGGCTGAACCTTAAAACTTTTAATAAACACAACGCTTCCCGGATCGTGCGCCTGGATTGCGAAGGTACCCTGTCCTAAACGGCGATTTTCCCAGCCTTCCGGCGGGACAATATCTTTCGGTTCTCTCCAATCCGCACATATTTTACCATTAATCATGGTAGTAATACGATCACCTTGAACAATAATATCATATACAAACCATTCGTTATCTTCCGCCGGAGCCGGATTGACTTTGCAGACGTTGTAAATACTGGCGGTTTTTTGCGGATCTGGATGAGTATTGGCGACCTGGCATTCGTAACCGGTTTTCGGCCAGCCTTGTTCCTGGAATTTGGTATGAATGTAAATACCGCTGTTGGCTTTCGGTTTGGTCATAACAACAATTTGCGCATGGAAATTCTTCCAGCAATGATTATTTACATCGCCTTCATAAAACAGATGACTGCAATTACCGTTGACCTTTAACATTCCGTTTTCTACGGTAAACGAATCCGGATTTCCGCCCGCTTTCCAGCCGTCGAGATTCTTTCCGTTGAACAGTTCAACGAACTCCGGCTCGCCTGCCAAAGTAATACCAGCGCATAATACCGCCGCCGCGGTTACCATCAAAGCAAATAAATGTTTCATGTTTAAGTTGAGAATTAGGGGTTAATGATTGAAAAATTCTATATGGAACACAAGTATACGTTTACAAACGTCTATCTTGTATTATTCGTACCAAATTTGAACTAAAAATAAACCTGCCGGAGGAGCGGTTATACCGCCCAGCGACCGATTCCGATTTTGAATCATTTGATCTATGCAATCGATAGATCGTTTACCGGTTCCGATTTCAGCCAGCGTTCCGGCGATAATTCGGACCATGTTATACAAAAATCCGGTTCCTTCCACTTCGATTATTACCAGCTTTACTCCCGTATAGGGACAAACGGCGGTATCAATCGAAACGTCTAAAATCGTTCGGACGGTATCGTTTCTTTTTCCGCCTGAATTGGCAAAACCGTAAAAATCGTGAGTTCCGATTAACTTTGATGCCGCCTGACGCATTAAATCCAAATCCATCGTTCCGCGAACGCCCCAGGCATGAGAGCGCAAAAACAAATCGCCATGCAGATTTTTACCCTCGAAAATACAATACCGGTATCTTTTACGTTTTGTATCTCCGATTGGATTAAAATCGTCTGATGCCTGCCAGGATTCGATAATTCTTATATCAGACGGCAGTCGGCTGTTGATTGCTCCCGCCCAACTGCGGGGACGAATTGTCCGGGCGGTTCTAAACATCGCCACCTGACCCAAGGCGTGAACTCCGGCATCGGTTCTGCTGGAGCCGGGAACTTCAATCACCGGCCAATCCGATTTTTCCGGCCTCAATGAAATCGGCGTTCCTTCCGGGAAAACCAGCGATTCAACTACCGATTCTATCGTTCCCTGAACCGTGCGAATATTATTCGGCTGTCGTTGCCAGCCGCGAAAATTCGTTCCGTCGTACGCTATTTTCAAGCCAATCGTTTTGATTATAGCCGTCGTTTCGGAAGGACTCGATTCTTCCTTTGGTGCGTCCGATTCTAACGTCGATTTTTCAGATTCCTTTGATTCCTCCGATTCGTCCGGCAAAGACAACTCTGACGGCAACCCAGACGGCAATTCTGACGGCAATTCGGCGGGCGAAATTTCCGGCAAAATTTCCGACAAAATTTCCGGCGAAACTTCAGGCTGCTCATCAGGCGGGCTATCAAACGATGTCAACGGTAATACTTTCGCAAAAATAAAGTTAATCAAAAAATCAAATAAACTGGTTCCGCTTGACTTTTTCCGGTTTGCATAACAAACCTCAGGCGTTTCATTTCACCCCAATCGATCAACCAAAGGGTTGTTTGATTCTGGATGGCGAAATCCAAACGACGTCAAGAGAAAAAAATCACGTAGTTGTAGTACAAACTTAATACTTTCGTTGATTTTATCAGTATTGTTACTCCATTGCAAGGGGGGAGAGGGACGAAATTACCGTAGTCATAGTATAATATAAAATTTTTCGTCCGTGTCTTGTTTTGTTTTTGTGATATGATATACTACAAGCTGAATTGATTATTGTATCCTGCCCACCTAGCCCCCCCACAAGGATTTTTGTCATGAAGAAACAGAATTGTCTATTATTATTGTTGTTGTCATTTGTTCTACTAACCGGAACTGTCAGTCAGGCAGACTGGTTTGAGGTTCGCGGCGGTTTAGATCGTTGCGCTGTAAAATTTCAGCAGGAAAAGACCGGACGCGTTGTTTTCCTGGGCGGTTCGATTACCGAAGGCGGCGCATGGCGGGATATGGCAGCTCAAGAGATTCAAAAACGGTTCCCCGAAACCAAGTTTGAATTTGTCAATGCGGGAATCAGTTCTACCGGTTCTACTCCCGGCGCGTTTCGGCTTACAACTCAGGTGTTTGGAAACGTCAGCAACAAAGGACAGCTTCTCGGCAGTCAGTTTGAGTTCAAAAACGTCGATCTTCTCTTTGAAGAAGCGGCGGTAAACGACAGCACCAATTTCCGAACTTCCACAGAAATGCTTCGCGGCATGGAAGGAATTATCCGGCACGCAAAAACGCTCAATCCGCTTATCGATATTGTTCAACTTCATTTTGCAGACCCCGATAAAAACGCGCAGTTTGCCAAAGGCGAAGTACCGGTTGTAATCGCGCAGCATGAACGCGTTGCGATTCATTATAACAATCCCTCTATCAATTTGGCGAAAGAGGTTTACGATCGCATTCAGGCGAAAGAATTTTCCTGGAAGGAAGATTTCAAAGACTTGCACCCGTCTTTGTTTGGACATAAATTGTATTACGCCAGTATTTGTCGTCTGTTTGACGCCTGTTGGGGAAAAAATATTCCCGCTGATACGGTTGCCGTTGACAAACGAACGGAGGCGGTTTTGCCCGAACCGTTGGATAAATTCAGCTATTTTCGCGGGCATTACGTTAATATTAAACAAGCGCAGCTGGGCGACGGCTGGAATTACGTAGAAAAATGGACGCCGACAGCCCGAATTGGCGCAAGAGCGGGGTTTGTACACGTTCCTGTTTTGGAATGCACGCAGCCGGGCAAGGAATTAACCTTCGATTTTACCGGTACGGCAGTCGGAATTTTTGTTGCTTCCGGGTTAGACTGCGGAATTGTCGAATATTCTATCGACGGCAGTCCTTGGCAGCAAAAGGATTTCTTTACTCAGTGGAGTCCGTCTTTATATCTGCCTTGGTCTCAAGTACTTTCAGGCGATTTATCCGACGGCAATCATACTCTCAAACTGCGATTATCGGCACAAAAGAACGCCCGAAGTCAGGGAACCGCTTTGAGAATCGTTCATTTTTTGGTAAACTAAAACAGTTCCACTTGAAATTTTTCCAACTTATATTATCATAAAACAGCCGTTTCAGTTCGCCTTAATCGGTAAAACGAGAAGTTTTTGTTCGTATTGAGGCGAAATCAAAACGGCGTTGATAGGAAAAATCAAGTAGTCATATTATAAAATGATATAAATTTATTCACGCTGTAATTATATATATTTTAATTCAGAAAGACAGATAATAACATGGAACCTTATACCGTAGCCGATTTTACGGTCAATCCGTTGATGCTTTACTACGAAACAACGCGGGCCTGCGATCTGGTTTGCAAGCATTGCCGTGCCGAGGCCCAGCATGACCCCCATCCCGACGAACTTTCCAGCGAGCAATCGATGGCTTTGATTCGTCAGGCGGCTCAATTTCCGCGAAAACCTAACATGTGTTTTACCGGAGGCGATCCGCTCAAACGCCCCGATATTTTCGAGATGATTCGTTTGGCGGTCAGTTTGGGAATTACGGCGGCTTTAACGCCCTCCGCAACGCCGTTGGCAACCCATCAGGCGTTCAAATCGGCTAAAGAGGCGGGGGTTCATGCGATTGGAATCAGTCTGGATGGCGCAACCGCCCCCGTTCACGACGCTTTCCGCGGCTGGGAAGGCAGTTTCGAGAAAACGAAACAGATGCTCGCCTACGCTCGGGAATTGAATCTGCCTGTTCAGGTCAATACAAGTTTATGCCAGCAGAATTTTGCGCAGTTAGACGACATCGCGCAACTGCTCAAAGACGAGGGAATAGCCATGTGGTCCGTTTTCTTTTTAGTACCCGTCGGACGCGGTACGGATCAACCGCGACTATCCCCGCAGCAATACATGGAAGCCTTTGCCAAGCTGCATAATTATAGTTTAACTATGCCCTACGGAGTTAAAACAACGGAGGCGCCGCATTATCGTCGATTCGTTTTGGAATTAGGGGACAATCCGTTAGCCGCTCCGAAAT
>CAYZMZ010000108.1:7644-9172 GCA_964479655.1 uncultured Planctomycetaceae bacterium | reverse complement strand
CAAAAATCAGTCGTTTCATTTCGCCGTAATCAGTAAAATACGGGATTATTTTATTCTGGGGGCGGAATCAAAACGACGTCAAGAGGAAAATTCAAGTAGTCATAGTATAAAAGACTAGACCCGAATATTATACTCGTAAAGGTTGTTGACGTAATTATCGGGATTGTAAAATAGAGGAATCAGCAGAAAAATAAGTCCGCCAATAATCAAAATAATACCAACGAGAATTGTTATTATCGCCCCTATATCGTATAGAGAAATCGTTTCCGCAGACGGGTTTAAGTACAACCCCGATTCTTTTTGCAACGACTGAGTAAGAGGGGCTAAAATTTGATCGCAATCCAAAACAAAGTGAAGAAAATTCCTCGGCATATGTTTTTCCAACAAGTTACCAAAATCGGCTACGAAATCGGCATATTGCCATTCAGGAATAGATTCGTCTTCATCGGAATGGTCAGGAGGAGTAATCTTAATTTGCTCTTTCTGTTGTTCGAGGGTTAAATCCTGCAGCATAATTCCGTTCCATTGAGTATAGATAGCAAAATGATCGGAGTTCAATATGCTCATATTGGAAAAGACATCGTATCTTTGAAGAATATAAAATTGGAATTGCGGGTCGTCGTTATCAAGAGAAATTTCGGAGTTTCGGGAGACAGCCACTTCATCGTATGCATCCGCTTCTTCATCTTCTTGCGACGCGACCGCAGAAACGCCGTTAAATAAGAAAAAAAACAAAAACAGACAAAAAATGCTCACTCCATGCGAATTCAAAAACGGGGACGGATTAATTGTATTGTTAGGCATCTTTTGAGGGGGGGAGGTCAAAGTTTATGGGGCGAGGAAACAAAAAAGGGAAAGGAAATATTTTACTTTTCAACGGTAATCCTGTAGAAAGTATAGTTTTTTATGTTTTTTCCTCACACTCTAAATTATAATATCCGTTTTCAAAAAAATAACAAGGATTTTCGCAAGAAAATTTTAAAATTTTCTTGCCCTGTATTGCATTGTTGAAAAAAAGGAGTAACATGTATTATATTAATTAATGCGGTTTTCGCTTGAGTTTTTCGCTTTGCGTTTCTAAAAGGTTTTGTTTTATCAACCGCCAAATAACGGTTTTTTGACAAAGCAACCTTCCAGAGACAACGCCTATTCCTTGGGAGAACTCAAGCCAATTCCCGGCATAAATCAGTAAAAGGAGAATTGGAGAAAAAAACACAGCAAATATGGCGGTTATTTTTTTCTGTACAATCTCTGTAAAGATTGATTTCGTTTGTCAACTATACTAGTTCAACTTGAAATTTTCCGGCTTGTATTATCATAAAACAGCCGTTTCATTTCGCTTTAATTCGTAATACCGGGAGTTTTTATTCCTCCTGTGGCGAAATCAAAGCGGCGTTGACAGGAAAAATCAAGTGGTCATAGTATAAAACATTCAATTCGTCGTCGTTTGCTAAAACGTATCGGCGAATTGCCCTTGTTTCACTTTGCATTTTATTTACTAAAATTATGGATCCCTACTTTCAAAAAT
>CAYZMZ010000108.1:0-7634 GCA_964479655.1 uncultured Planctomycetaceae bacterium | reverse complement strand
TTGCGGATAGAATCGGCGGTATCAACTACGGTAAAGACACGTCAATATACAAGTTTGAGAAAATTAAGCGCGCCAAACGTAAAGCGTTGGCAGACCACCCGGAACGCGAATTGCTCGATTTTGGTATCGGAGAAAACGACGAAATGGCAGACGTTTCGGTTCGTCAAGTCATGGCGTCGGAAATCAACAAGGTCGAAAATCGCGGCTATGCGGATAACGGAATCCTCGAATACAAACAGGCGGTTGCTCGCTATATGAAGCGTGAATACGATGTTCAACTGGACCCGGCTACGCAAATTAACCACTGTATGGGTTCCAAAACCGCTTTGGCGATGATTCCCAACTGTTTTATCAATCCGGGCGATGTAACCTTGATGACCGTTCCGGGGTATCCTGTTGCGGCAACTCATACCAAGTATTGCGGGGGAGAGGTTTACAACATGCCTTTAACCGCTGAAAATAACTTCTATCCTGATTTTAACGCCATTCCAAGCGATATTCTCAAGCGGGCTAAATTGATGGTAATTAACTATCCCAACGCCCCAACGGGTAAAACCGCAACGCGTGAGTTCTTCGCTCAGGTGGTAGATTTCGCCAAGGCGAACGAAATCGTTGTTGTTCAGGACGCCGCTCACATGGTTCTCTGCTACGATAAACCGGCGGTCAGTTTCATGCAAATTCCGGGAGCGATGGACGTTGGAGTAGAAGTCCATTCCATGTCCAAGGGCTGGAATATGATCGGCTGGCGTTTAGGCTGGGTTTGCGGAAATCCGTTGCTGGTACGCGCCTTTGGAGACGTAAAAGACAATTCCGATTCAGGTCAGTTTATTGCTATCCAAAAAGCAGCGGCGGCGGCCTTGGATAATCCCGATATTCCGGTTTACACCCGAAATAAATATCATCGCAGATTAATTAAGCTGGTTGCGATGTTAAAAGAATGCGGATTTCAGACTCATGTTCCCGAAGGAACGTACTTTTTGTATACTCCCGCTCCCAAAGGAATGAAAGACGGAACGCAATTTCCCAACGCCGAAGCGGTATCGCAGTATTTAATTACCCAGCAGTCGATTTGTACTGTTCCGTGGGATAACGCCGGAGAATTTTTGCGATTTTCAACGACTTATGTTGCCGAAGACGAAGCGGCTGAAGATAAATTGATGGAAAAAACCAAAGCCCGACTTCTCAACTTGGGTTTGATTTTTTAGAATATTTATACTATGACTACGTGAATTTTTCTGCTTGACGTCGTTTTGATTTCGCCCGAACAGAATCGTACAACCCTTTGTTTTATCGATTGGGGGCGAAATGAAGCGACTGCGGTTTGTTATGCAAACCGGAAATAGTCAAGCGGAACCAATATATGCTATAATTGACTGATTTTTCCCGTGCCGCCGTTTAGTTTTGCTCTTCAAGGGAGAACGAACTTCCTGATTTATCGAAAAGAGAGCTAAATTAAAACGGCGGGGGTTAAAGCGATGTAATTTAACCCCCGAAAAAATCAAGTCGAACTGGTATAACAACACCCTTTACCCCTTTATTTGCTCATGAACAGAACATTTTTTACCGTACTGGTTTTGCTGTCCTTGGTCGTATTAAACGGCTGTCAAAAGCCGGAACCTATTAAGTATGATACGGAGGCGGACTGCATGAAAAAGGGCGAACCTTCGCAAAAGGCTACCTGTTTAATCAAGCTGGCTAACATGAAATACAAGGCGGGAGCCGTATCGATGGCTGTCGGCTTGCTGCAAAAAGCCGATGTTGCCTGCTCTGAAATTGCCGATCCCACCGAAAAGGCAACCATTCTAAACCAGTTGGCAGAAGCCTACGGTTTGGTTGGTGAGCCGCTCGGCAAGCGAAACGCATTCAAAAAGGCGCGGGAAGCAATCGCCGCCTTGGAGGAACCGGAATTAAAAGCCAAAAGTATGATCAGTTTAGCGAACGCTCAAATGGTCGGAAAAGACCAGCTTGGAGCTTCTGAAACCGCAACGAAAGCCTGCGAACTTATTGCCGATAATTTTCTTCCCGACGACAAGGCAAGTATTATTCTTACGGCGGCCGAAATTTATCATAACGGCGGAGAAACGGACAAAAGAGATGCGGCGGTTGCCAAGTTGGAAGCGATTGCCGACTCGCTAACTGCTGATAGACAAAAAATGGCTGAACTGTACGGTCAAATTGGAGTTAGTCAATCCAAAATGGAGCAGGCTGATTTGTCAAAAGCCTCCTTTGACAAGGCGATGACTATTGTCAAGGCAACCGAAAGCGTTGAAATGAAAGGGTTTGCGCTGGTTAAACTTGCTCAATTGCAGCTGTCAATTAAGAACAAGGAAGGAGCCAAGACTTTCCTGACGGAAGCACAAAAGATGATTGTACCTCTAACCAAGGAAAAGTCTGACCGCGGTGCCGCATTAGAAACCGAATGCGATACTTTAAAGCAGAAGTTGGAATAAGGCAATTCTACGCGAAGGCATAAAATGACGCGCAACCAGTCGAAGGCGGGTTGCGCGTGGGAAAAAATCGCGGGCATAGCACATTCTACCAAGCGGAAACAAACCGGCCAGCGCGGCGGTATTCGGCAGGTTTTACCGGGTACCAACTTCGTGCTATTCTTGCATTCGTGTCTTCCCGTTTTTTCTTAAATTTACGGTACCCCCTTTGCGCTCCAGAGGGGCAAGCTATATTCAAAAATCGAATCGAGCGGGCGAGCTGTTCGGATAGAGAAAAACAGCCTGCTCAGGATTGGGGCAGGCTGTTCGCGGTTAGTCGATTTTAAAGGAATAACGTTTATTCCATCTCAATTTTAACCAAATTAGCAGACAAGCAGGGCAGAACAACGGTAATATATCCGTTTTCTACTGCGGCGTCAATTGCTTTGGGAGCAATCGCGTTTTTCTGTTCCAGCGTATTGCGTTTGGACAGCTTATCTTTGGGCTGTTCGCCGTCTTTTAATTCGGGGGTTACGGTTACGGCACTGACCGATTTTATCTTGCCGGAGGCAACATTCAATTTAATGGTAACCGGTTCCATTTTGTTGTTGACGGCCTTAAATACAAGTTGCTTACCGCAATCGGAAGACGTCGCAACCGCATTGACAATTGGATTATCTCCCGATAATTCAGCCGCCGAACTGGTTAATTCAACCAAGCGCGGCAGGTAATTTTCTTGCCAGAGTTTCATTACAACGTAGTTCGGAGCGGGAAACCAGCCGGTATGATCAAAGTTGACAAAAGCGTTATCCCAGCCTGTAGCACTTGTATGACGAAGGAACAACGCCGGAGCGGCAATATCCAAAACGTCGTTGACTCTTTCAAAACAATTTAAGATACCGCCGGCATGCAATCCCGTTCGCCAATCGGTAGACTGCGCATTCCACTCAGAATCAAACATGCGAATATTCGGATTGGGTGAATTGGCAATTATCTCTCGGTGTTGCTCGAAAAATCTTTGATTGTTATAGGGATTGACCGCATATCCGTTGGGATTGTCGTACTGATGGGTAGATAAATAATCGATGTTTTTACCCGCTCCGTTTACAACCGCGGTATTCCAAGCTATTCTATGTCCCGTCCAAGACCCGCAGGCAATAATTTTAATTGACGGATCGACGGCTTTCATTCGCGGAACGACCTGATTGATCATTTGTACATACGTATCTGACGGCGTAGAATTGGGATGAACCTCGTTATCCATTTCAAAATACTTAATATTATACGGCTGTTCATGTCCGTTTTTGGCTCTCACCGCACCCCATTTGGAGGTCGCCGGGCCGTTGCAGTATTCAACCCAATCGACAGCTTCCTGCAGCCAATCAACGGTATCCGCTCCAAAAACCCGATCTGTCCATTGCTTGGTACCCAGGTCTACCACCATAATTGGCTCCGCGCCAACTCGACGGCACATTTCTACGAACTCATCGATTCCGAACGAATTAACGTCTTTGTCGTTCCACATTTCAAACGGATACGATCCGCGGTCGTCCTGCGCACCGATTCCGTCTTTCCAGCGATAGGCAGACGCATAGCAGCCGCCGGGCCAGCGAATTACCGCCGGGTGAATTTCCTTAATCGCATTTAACAGGTCAGGACGCATGCCTGCATATTTCTCTTTCCAACTGCGAGGCATAATAGAAAACTGGTCGATATCAACCGTTTTACCCGACTGGGGAACTACGTTCAGCTGAATTGAACCGGACTGGGTAGACTGATCAACGGTAAATGTTCCGCAGACTTTTGTCCACTTGTCGCAATTCACCTTTTCCTGATTTCCCTTAAACTCAACAGACCCGTTTCCACGCGTCCAGTAAGAGTAATCGTAGGTTTCGCCTTTTTCAAAAGACTTATTTTCCTGGAACAGATTTCCGGCGTCAAAGAATCGGACAAACTTATCGGAGTTTCGAGCGTCTCCGCTTACCAACGCCGTCGAACCGGTTACCGTCCAGTATCGAACCTTAATATTTTTACTGGGGCGTATCGAGTTATTCAAATCGGTAACCGTTTTACCGTCAAACAAGACTTTACCAGTCAGATCTTTAACGATAATATCCGAATATTCAGCCATTGTATTCCATGTACCCAAGCCGATAGAACCGGTTGCGGGAGCTTTATCATCGGTAAAATCCAAAATTGTTTTGCCGTCAACAGCAATCGTAAAATGCTTGCCTTCCGCACGAACCGTAATCTGGTAATCCCGTCCGGTTTCTACCTTGAAGTTTACTTGCGGAGTAATCCTGAAGCGGCTATCGTTACTGGCATCGCTTTTTTCAACGGCGGAGGATTCATTTCTCCAACCGCCTAGATTGGCCCAGTAATAAGTTGAATTTTCGGTTGCGCGAAAGAGAATCAAAAATCCTTCCTGACCGATAAGTTTTTTAGCCTTGAGAGTCAATTCGTAATCTGACCAGGATTCATCTCCCAGTAACAAGCGAATGTCGGAGCCGCCGTTTTGCTGAACGAACGCGCCGTTGTTCACGGTCCATTTGGCAGAATCGTTACCCGCTTCAAAAGAACGATTCCAAACCAGCTCACCCCATAACCCGCCGTTGCAAGAGTTATAAATGTGTTCCAAAAAATGACCGTAGGTTTTTTCATCAATTCGGGTAATAACCTTATCCGGATTGATAGTCGCTTCTACCGTTTGAGAATACGCCGGAGAGGCGATTCCCAAGGTGAGCAAAGACAGTAAAATAAAACTGAGTTTCTTCATCGTAATCTCCTTTACATAGAGAAATAGGAAGGGGGGAAATTTTAGATAACGCCTGTAAAAAGGCGGTATCTTTCAAACATTACCTCGATTATAACAACAGCGATTTATCAAGTCAATGTAATTTTGCGCAAATCTTCTTATCTTTTTACGAAGAAAAAATTCGATATTCTTTCCGATATTTTTATCGTTGCCGTCTATTTTGACCGCCTCTTGTTTATCAGTCTAATTTGAGTATAATAATACGTATGACTGATAAATTTACTCTGACGATATTAGGTGTTTCCGCTGTAATGGTTATTACCGTTGTAGTTGCCTGCTGTACCATGCGGGCAGAAAAGGCGGAATTTACTTTTTGTAACAACGACGAAATTAAAACCGTCGATCCCGCCTTGGCCTCCGGCAATATTGAGGGACGGATTATCGACGCCGTTTTTGAGGGACTCTGTTGCTGGCATCCGAAAACATGTCAGCCGATGCCCGGTGTCGCCGAAAGATGGACTATTTCTCCCGATGGCTTAAAGTACACGTTTTATTTAAGAGATAACGCGCTTTGGTCAGATGGAACTCCCGTAACCGCGCACGATTTTTGGTATTCATTCAGACGAATTTTACACCCCGCCACCTGCAGCGATTATTCGTATGAATTATGGTATATTCCCCATGCTGAACAATATTCAACCTCTGCTGTATCGCCGGGGGAAAAAGTCGAAATAGAACTGGACGAATCGGTTCCAAACGCTCTGCCGTATGCCGCCGGAAAGATTGTTAAAGGCACACTGAAAGAAATTCAGCCGCCAGCCGTCCCCGCCTCCGGTACGCCGAACTCCGTTTATCTGGTTGAATTGACCGATGGTTCAACCGTTCGATTCCAAAAAACGCCGCAATCCAAAACAGAAAGAACCTATCGATGGCTTTTGCCGGATTTCGATACCGTTCCGATTAAAGTTCTTGACGATCACACGTTGGAAATTACGTTGTCTCACCCCGTTCCGTATTTTCTAAATTTAATGGGATTCTATCCGTTTTATCCCGTCAATCAGCGTTGTGTAGAAACGTTCGGCTCTCCGAATTGGACGCGATGTGAACATTTAGTGGGAAACGGTCCGTTTACCATGGAATATCGTCGTATTAGAGATCGGATTCGTCTTCGCCGCAGTCAAACGTACTGGGATAAAGCCAACGTCGGCTGCGAAACGATGGATTGTTTGGCGGTAAAATCGGCGGTTACCTCGTTAAACTTGTACATGGCAGGGGATTGCGATTGGATTCCCGTCGTTCCGCCGGAGGTAGCCAAGGAATTAGCCGCCCGTCCGGAAAAAGACTACATAAATCAGCCGTATTTCGGTACCTATTATTATATTTTGAATCTGAAAGACCCCGCCTTGCAGGATACGCGCGTTCGCAGAGCGTTAAACATGGCGTTGGACAAAAAGGAATTTGTGGAAAAAGTTACTCGCGGGGGGCAGATTCCGTCGAATCGATTGGTTCCTCCTATTCCCGGTTCTAACTATCCTCAGTTACCGGGCGATTCTTTCGACGTAGAGCAAGCCCGGCAGTTACTCGCGCAAGCCGGTTTTCCGGGCGGTCAAGGATTTCCGACTTTGGAAATTCTGTATAATACCGCTGAATCCCATGAAAATTTAGCGTTGCTAGCTCAGCATCAATGGAAAAAGAATTTGGGAATTAACGTCCGGTTACAAAATCAGGAATGGGCAGACTATCTTACCCGACGTAATTTAGGTCAGTTTCAGATAGCCCGTTCCGCCTGGGTGGGCGATTATCCCGATCCGATTACCTTTCTAATGCTGTTTGTAAGCAATTCGCCGTCCAACAACGGCAAGTGGTCAAACGAACAGTACGATAAACTCATCGAACAGTCCCGTTTCCAGGTCGATCCCGATCAGCGTTTAGAAACGCTTGCCAAAGCAGAGCAGTTACTGCTAACCGAAATGCCGTTTATTCCGCTGTATTTTTATACATCGCAAGAGATGGTACGCTCTACCGTAGAAGGCTGGTACCCCAATCCGATCGATACCCATCCATTAAAATGGATTCGTATCAGAAAAAATAAGTGAGATTGGGAGGGCGGGGCATATATCAGGAGCACCAATCCTGTGAGTGCCGGCACTCACAGGGATTTTTCGCAGATTTTTGAATCCTGTTTGACTCTTTGGAGCGTGGACATCCTCGTGAGCAATAATACATAACGAGAAGGCGCAAGCCCGTAATTAGGGTTATCAGAGTAGCGTCAGGTATTCAAAATCGGCGTTATAAAAGGCAATTTTACGGGAAGGCGCGAAGGCACGAAGCCGCACGAAGAAGAATTCTAAGGGTTGATTTTTGAATACCGCATAGGACGGAAATATACGCGGAGGTAAGGCGTCCTCGCCTTTCTGCGGTCGTCCTCGGCCGCTGAACGCCGCCTGATTTAG
>CAYZMZ010000107.1:0-9177 GCA_964479655.1 uncultured Planctomycetaceae bacterium | reverse complement strand
ATCGTAACCACGTGCACAATATCAGGATACTTTTCACCAAAAAGCATGGTAGCCCCGGCTTCTCGAGCTTGCTGAATAGGCATTTCCCGATTTTCGATCCACGTAGCAGCCAGAATCAGTTCGTTCACCTCTTTTTCGATCTTTCCCAATTCTTCGGCGGTAATTGCCTTCGGATGAGTGAAGTCGAATCGCAAAACGTCTTCATCAACCTTGGAGCCGCGCTGTTGGGCATGAGGTCCAAGATGCTTTTGCAGAGCGAAATGCAATAAATGAGTGGACGAATGAGCACGCGAAATCGCCATTCTGCGAGGCGCGTTTACGCAAGCCATGACGGTCGCTCCGGTTTCCAAAATACCCGAAACGAGCTTACCGATATGCAGCACCAAGCCGGAATCTTGCTGAACGTTTTGTACTTCAAATTCCATCGCCCCGAGTTTAAGAGTTCCGGTATCCGGCATCTGACCGCCTTTTTCCGCGTAAAAGGGCGTTGTATTGAGTACAATCGCGATTTGATTGTCTGCGTTAACCTTGTTGTAGGAATCGACGAGTTTATCGCCGTCTAAAATTCCCATGACAACAGCCGGTTCTTCCAATTTTTCGTAACCGACAAACGGAGTTTGACGGAGTTGTTTTTTCAGGTCGTCTAAAGGACCGGATTTGAACAGTTCTTTTCGATGTCCAGCTCCCGATTCAACGGAGTGCTTTTCCATCGCAGCTTTATAGCCGTCCCAATCGAAATCGTAGCCTTTTTCGGTTCCCATGGCAGCAAACAGCTCCGGGGGCACGCCGTAGGTTGTATACAGTTCGGCGGCTTCGTCGCCGGAAATCTTTTTACTGTCCGCCTGCTCCAAACGGCTGAAGACCTTGTTAATATGGCTTAATCCGCCGTCGATAGTAGTTAGGAAGTTGGTTTCTTCTCCCTTGATTACCTGTTCAACCCGTTCAACGGTTTCTTTTAATTCGGGATACTGAACCGCCATTTGTTCGACAACCGCCGGAACAATTTTGTATAAAAACGGCTCGTTGACCCCCATTTGATGACCGTCCAGCGAGGCGCGGCGAAGAAGTCGTTTGATTACGTATTCCTCTTTATTGGGACCAGGATAGACGTTTTCATGAATCGCAAACGTACAGGCGCGTACATGGTCGGTAATTCGACGCAAACGACGTCCGTTATCGTCTTGCTGATTCTCCTTGTTATACTTAACTCCGACGACATCGGCCGACGCCAGTACGATCGGCAGGAGAATATCTATATGGTAATTCGTCGTTACGCCCTGCAAAGCGGAGGCACATCGCTCCAATCCCATGCCGGTATCAATATTTTTACTGGGTAACGGCGACAAGTTATTCGGCGGATTCCCCTTCCGGTTGAATTGGGTAAAGACCAAATTCCAGATTTCAACCTCTCCGATGGGTGTATGATAATAAATTTCCGAGCACGGACCGCAGACGCCGTCTGGACCAACAGACGGGGCAGAGGACGGCCAGAAGTTTTCGTCTTCGTCCAGACGAGATATAGCCGACGTATCCAAACCGACCTCGTTATTCCAAATATTAAACGCTTCGTCGTCGTCTTTGTAAACGGTAACGGTCAACGTATCTTTGGGCAAACCGAGCCATTTTTTATCGGTTAGAAATTCCCAAGCCCAATGAATCGCTTCTCGCTTGAAGTAATCTCCAAAGCTAAAATTCCCCAGCATCTCAAAGAATGTATGATGATACGCCGTTCTGCCTACGTTGTCTATATCTCCCGTTCGCAGGCATTTTTGGCAGGTTGTCGCCCGCGTGAAATCCAACTTGACTTTTCCGAGAAAATGATCCTTGAACTGATTCATTCCTGCGGGAGTAAACAGGACAGACGGATCCCAACGGGGAACCAAAACATCGCTCGGACGGCGAACGCAGCCTTTCGATTCGAAAAAGGTTAAATACTTTTCACGCAATTCATTCGTTTTCATAATATTTACAGTTTATTGTATTAAAAATTTTACTCTGTCTACCGGAATTATTCCTTCAGCAACGTTGTGATTTCGGAGCGACAGCCCAAAAGGGCTTTTCGTTTTATTGCCCCGAACAATCGCTCCGAATACTGGTTTCACTTGAATTTTCCCGGTTTATTCTGTTGTATTCCAGCTGTTTTACTTCGTCCGAATCGATAAAACAAAGGTTAAGTTCTATTTACAGGGGCGAAATTAACTTGGCAGGGCGGGAAAAAATCACGTGGTTAGAGTACAAAATTCCCAATTTACGAAATTTTCACAGGAAAAAATTCGAGAGGTGGGGAGTATTGTCGGTCTATCGCGGTTGACGCTTTTCAATTGAACCGTATTATATACCGAATCTGAAAATCGTCTATAGGGAATTTTCGGGCTTATCCTAAAAATAAGGAATATTTCCAATATTTTTTATTTATTTTTCCAGTTTATATGCCAAAATCCTTGACGAGAACGCAATTTGAGAGTAGAATTAGGATTGTATCGGATAATCGGATTAGATTGTCCCCTTTGAGATTACCGGAATTTGTATTTTTTTCAAAACTGCGTCGATAGGGAAAATCAAGCTATCATTGTAAAAAATACGCAAAAGCAAAAAAATCCGTAAAATTGGATAATTCGCATATAAATTACCTAAAGTAGGATTTGGTAATTATCCGAAGAAAAGGATAACCGGTAAATGCAACTTTCTGATCTACACGATTTTTTTATTGGTCGGTCAGAAAATTACTTTAAACTGGTAGTACCTGATTTTTCCGGTTTATGCTATCATAAACCCGCCGTTTCCTTCCGCCGAAATCGGGAAAAATAATAATTTGTTCGATTTACGAAAGATGAAATCAAAGCAGCGTCGTTAGGAAAAATCAAGTAGTCATAGTATAAAACAGCGTTGAAGGAAAAAATCACGCCGTTGCAGTTCAAACAATAAAATTGCCAATAGCAATACAATACCAATTAATATGGGCGAAATATTTTTACATTACGAAATAAGTCCGACGACCTGGTTTTACCTGTCGTCTTTGATGATAGTCGGTATTTTCTTCAAGTTTTACCGGGTTCTGTCAGTCAGAAATTTAGATATTTTAGCGTTGCTATGTTTCGGTCCCGGCATGTTGCTGTTGATGTTTGGCTACTCTCAAGCCGGATATATAATTATGTTTTCCTTCAGCCTGTTTTATACTATCAGACTTTTGCTAGATAATTTAATGGTTCGACGTCCGATGCTCGAACCCAATTTAGATTCCGACGGCATGGTATTCACGTGCCTGTCGCTGTTGTTGTTTTTGGCAGGTTCGATTGCAATTTCGGTTTGTCCGTTGGAAATACGCGATAATTCGCTTTTAATGGACAAAAAACCTATGACGCTGGAAAATGCGTTGCGAATCGATCAGTTGCAAAGAACTTCCGATCCAATGCTCGATTTCACCCAGCGCGGTCCCGGCTACCCTTGGTTTCATGAGTTTGCGCTTACGCCCTTGGCAAGCAACGTCGTTCCTGATTCCGATAAATCAGACGCCCCGCAAAATCCTCCAGATAAAAATAAAGAGGAAATTGCGGGAAACTCCGCGGCTAATCCGCAATCCCCCTCTGAAAAAACACTTTCTGAAAAAGAAAGCTCTGTAAAGAAAGCGGAAACGAACTCTGCAATTTCCGGCGATACAACCGTAACGGCTCTGAATATAAACGAATCTCAAATCTATTGGACTAAATTACTGGCTATCGGCGGTCATTTATTAATCGCTTTGGGAATAATCGCAGTCGGATATTTTCATTTTGGTAATTTTAATACCGGCGTTGCGGCAGCTACATTGTATTTAATGCTTCCGTACACCTATCAATTCCCCACGCGGCTAGACCATATTATCCCCGCGATATTTTTGGTTTGGGCGATGGTTTTCTATCGTCGTCCCTGGGTTTCAGGCTGTCTGATTGGAATCGCCGCGTCTTTGGTTTACTATCCATGGTTTTTACTTCCTCTATGGATCGGATTCTACTGGCGTCGAGGCGTTGCCCGATTTACCATTTCAGCCGTTTCTACGATGTTAATTATGGGCTTTTCTATCTTTGTCTTTTCGGAAAATCAGACGATCTGTCAAGACAATATAATTAATATGATGGGTTGCGTTGGAATGTTGTTCAAACACCCGCAGGGATTTTGGGACGTTGCAGTTTCCGACATGGCGTACCGCATACCCGTTTTAGCGGCTTACGTTGGACTGTGCATCAGCTTGGTTTTCTGGCCTTCACAAAAGAATTTAGGGATTTTACTGAGCTGCTCGGCGGCTGTTATGCTAGCCGCCCAGCTTTGCCATCCGTATCAGGGCGGATTATACATGGCATGGTACCTTCCGTTTTTAATTCTGACTATTTTCCGTCCGAATTTGGAAGACCGCGTTGCTACAACCAGCGTTTACGAAAGTCGATTTCGGATTATTCCCCGTCAGACGACGTAAAACGATTCCGCCTGCACGATAGATTACCTGCACGATAATTCGGCAATATCACAGCAATCAGCAACACTGTATTATTATCAGAATTTTCTGTTTACAGGTCTTATTTTATCGCGTAATTTAAGTCCTACGCGAAGTCGAAGTATTGTTATAGGCGGGAATCTTTTAGGGAATCCGCTTTATGGTTGGTAAAAAATTGAAAGATTATTCTTACCCCCTCTTGCAAAAACAGACGAAACGATTATACTATTACGCAAAATAAGTTATCTGAAAGCAGGTAGCTGAATTTGGGGATATAGCTCAGTTGGGAGAGCATTGCCTTTGCAAGGCAGGGGTCGTCGGTTCGAGTCCGTCTATCTCCATTACGCTGTTATGTTAACAGCGTTTTTTATATAGTTTTTAGCTTGAATGAGGTAAATTCAATGCCCAAGATGAAGACGCATAAGGGAACGAAGAAACGTTTTCGACTTTCGGCGACCGGTAAAGCGATGCACCGTTTTGCTGGTACCAGCCATTTGGCCAGCCGTATGTCCAAAAAACGCCGTCGTAATCTGCGCGGTACAGGAGCTTTGAAAGAAGCTACCGCCGTTGCAATTCGCAAGGCTTTAGGAAAGTATTCCGCCTAGTTCCGCAGTCAGGCGAGGTTTATGTTCAGCAGATGGTTATTGTAACCAACGCATAAAACCGCTTTTAGTAAATTCAAAAATTTTTACGGGTCAGGCAGGTAACAAACGTTTTTTTCGTTGCTGGGAAAAAAGGCCTCGATTCGTCAAACCTGGTTAATAACACAGGAGTTTTTCAAACATGAGAACAACAAAAGGTTCTGCTCGTAATCATGCCAAGCGGCGTTTATTCCGCAAGGCTAAAGGATACGTGGGAGGTCGTAACTCACTTCTGCGTACAGTAAAAGAAACCCTAATTCGAGCGGGCGTTTATGCTTTCCGAGATCGTCGGGTTCGTAAACGTACTTTCCGTGCTTTGTGGATTGCCCGTATCAACGCCGCCGTTCGAGAGCAAGGTATGACTTACAGCCGCTTTATCGCTGCCTTAAAGGAAGCGAAAATCACTTTAGACCGTAAGATGCTGGCTGAAATGGCTGTCAACGACGCTGCTGGATTCGCTTCCGTAGTTGCCGCTGTTGCCCCCGCTAAATAACAGCTCAATAACAGTTCAAAATCTGTTGCGCAAAAATAAATCAACCGCTGGAATTTCCGGCGGTTTTTTTTATTTCAGGATTTCTTTAGATACATCTGGTTTATAATGCTGTACAAAAGACTACAATTGCTTTTTCAGCACGCCTTCCGGATTCGCCTGAATTATTTCGTGTGTATCGACGTTAATAGCGGTTAAATATCTCCCTCCGTAACAATAGGTGTCGATACAGGTAAAGGCGTCTTTCTCCATAATCCAGCCGGTTTTTTGCGCGGTATGACCGATAAAGCCCTTTTTCCCCGATACATGAAGCGGATAATCAAAGGTCGCAAAAACCTTATCCCAAAGCAATTTATCGATTGTTTGCTCTTCCATGGGTACGTCCGGATCGAATCCCGCATGAGCAAAAATATACTTATCCGTTTGGTAGTATAAAATACACTCTTTCAGAAAAGTTAATACCCAAGACGGCAGATCGCAAGTACGATGAACCCCAAACGAAGCAAGCGTTTCTTTCCCGCCCCAGGAAAGCCAGTCTTCGGTATTGGTTACAGCGTATAAATCGTCCGTTAAAATATGCAGAAGAATATCCTCGTGATTACCCATCAGTTTAATTAAGCGGCATTTTTGATTTTGCTTACGAAGAAACTGAATCACCTTTTTGGAATCGGGACCGCGATCTATATAATCGCCCAGCATAACAATTGTATCCTGTTTTTTGGGCTTGATGGTACTAAAAAGCGTTTCCAGCGGTTTGATGTACCCGTGTACATCTCCAACGGCAAACGTTCTAGGAGGATCGTTCGAGGCGGCAGAACCAAACAGGTTAAACATGAAGATTCAATTAACTATTTTTCTTTTTCTGTTTTAATTGCTTTGCCAGCTGCTTTCGCTGTTTCTCCCGGTCGGCAGGAGTAAGCCGCTTGCCGGTAGACTGCTTTTGCTTGGCAATATTAGCCGTGGGATTGGTCGTCATTTGCCGGGTTAATTCTTGCATCGCCTGCATTTTTCCACCCATTCCCAAGCCCGCCATTTTTTTCATGATGGAAGCCATGGAATCGAATTGCTTGCACAACGCTCCCACTTCATTAACCCCCACACCGGCTCCGGCAGCAATACGACGTTTTCGGGCGTTATCGATTAATTCGGGTTTGGAACGCTCCTTTTTTGTCATGGAATCGATAATTCCCCCGATTTTTTTCATTTCCCCTTCCGCTACGTCCATATCCATCATTTGCTTTAAGGCACCCATTCCAGGAATCATCCCCAATATTTTTCCGATGGGTCCCAGACGCCGGGTTTGACTCATCATTTTACGAAAATCATTGAAGGTGAACTCGCCTTTGCTCATTCGTTCTTCCTGCAATTTTAATTCATTTTGATCAAACTCGCGCTGCGCAATTTCAGCGAGGGTTAAAATATCCCCCATACCGAGAATACGCCCTGCCATACGATCGGGATGAAATTCTTCCAGAGCATCCATCTGCTCGCCGACCCCCATAAATTTAATCGGGGCACCGGAAATATGCTTCATGGACAAAGCAACACCGCCGCGGGCATCGCCGTCCAATTTGGTAAGAATTACGCCATCCAATTGCAAGGATTCATTAAAAACCTTGGCGCTGATTACGGCGTCTTGCCCTGTCATGGAATCGACAACCAAATAAACCTGATCTGGCTTGCATTGAGATTCGATTCGTTTTAATTCGTCCATCAGCTGGTCGTCTATATGAAGACGTCCAGCCGTATCCAAAATCAGAATATCGCAGTTGGCTTGTTCTGCTGCCGCAACAGCATCGTTGCAAACCTTAACCGGATTTTGCTGTCCTTCTTGCGCGTAAACCGGCACGCCCAATTGTTCACCCAGAACCTGCAATTGCTTTACCGCCGCAGGACGCTGTAAGTCAGCAGCCACCAACATGGGCTTTCGTCCGCGAATTTTCAACATTCTAGCCAGCTTACCGGTCGTCGTGGTTTTACCAGAACCCTGTAAACCGCACATCATAATAATAGAAATTCCGGAACGTTTTAAGTGCAGAGAATTGTCTACCGGTCCCATAAATTCAATCAGCTTTTCGTGAACGATTTTTACCAGCTGATCTGACGGACGCAGACTTTTGAGCACTTTTTCGCCCAACGCCTGTTCGCGAATAGAATCCATAAAGGCCTTGACCGCCTCGTATCCGGCGTCAGCTTCTAAAAGGGCGTTTTGAATCATCGTTAGCCCTTCCCGCATGTTCGATTCGGTCAGAACCGCCTTGCCTGTAAGGGAACGAAACGCATTGCTCAAACTGCTTTGTAAAGATTCAAACATTTTCAGGAATAATCCGATTGATTTAATTGTAAACGATATTATACTGTTTTGACTTGAAATTTTCCGGCTTGTATTTTCATATAACAGCCGTTTTATTTCGCCTTAATTCATATTACCGGGAGTTTTGATTCTTGAAGCGGCGAAATCAAAAGGCATCGTCAGAAAAAATCAAGTAGTCATAGTATAAAACAAAACTACGTACCTATATATTATATAATATAGAAATCTGCGTTTTTGTGAAGTCCCCCATAGAAAATTCGTAAAAACGGAAAAATCAAGGGGAACGAAAGGCCGCCGGATTGACGGCTATTAATCCATGTCGTCCAGCTCGCAATTCATAACCGAATAATAAGTAATTCTCAAAGCAATATCATGAAACAGCGGGTCTAAAATTTTATTGAACTCGTCCTGCAATTTCTCTAACTTTTCGTCGTTTTCCATCGCTAAAAATTGAGAAATCATCCGTTCGAGTATCTTTCGAGGATATAACCGCTCCTTGAGGAAATACTGCAATAATTTCAAGCGGCATTCACCATAATTTTCGTGATTCGCTTTCCAGATTTTTAGGATTCCGTCTATTTGCTGCTGAAGCTGAGAATCGGGGAGGTCTTCCAGTTCGGGATGACGGCTGAGAAACAACTGCGCCATCGGATTGTCCAACTGCGACAGTATAATTTGATGATTCAACTGCAGGTAATCATATACCATAAACGACTTCAACACATCGTCCGACTGTTCGGCAATAAAAAGCAAAAGCGGGATTCGGTATCGGGCAAAAGGCATGTTCCAGCAGCAGAACAGTACTTTTTCCAAGGCAAAAAAATTCAACGGCACAACGCGCGGAATAGCACGCATGGATTTTATCAATTCTTCCAAGCGATCCAAATTGTCCAGCGACTGCTCCAATTCTTCGTGATACTCGGACAGACCATCTATCTGTTCACGTACCGTCTGAATTACCTTCTCTGACCGGGATTCGTCGGTCCAGAGTAAATGCTCCATCGATTCTATCAGTATAGTCAGCCAAACATTGGACTTTCCGGGCAGAAGTTTTTTCTTCATTTTAGCCAAGTCCGCTTCAATGGCGTCTATATCATCGACATCTTTTTGGAAGGATAAATGATTCCATTTAACGTTCAAAACGGCACTGAGCGCCTTTTCGGGAACCGAATCAAAAATATACTCGTAAAGATCGTTGTTATCTGCAAGGGGCGTTCGTTCCAACCAGGAAAAAAACGTTCTTATACAGGTAGACAATTCATCC
>CAYZMZ010000106.1:0-9251 GCA_964479655.1 uncultured Planctomycetaceae bacterium | reverse complement strand
ATATGAACTTAAACGTACCTAAAATAATCAGGCTTTTCAATTTAACAAGTCTGCCTTTACGGGCGAGAGAGGGACTTGTTTTGCTGTGTTTGATAACTGCCGGATGCCTGTTGGCAGAAACTCTGGCAGAAGCTCCGTCAGGAACGCCGATAGAAACGTCGGCAGAAACGGTCTTTTCGCTGACTCAGGCGGATGTTATACTGGCTCGGTTGGCAAACGAGGATTCGAGAATCCGAAACGATTCTCTGTATCAGCTGCAAAAGGCGTGGGACGTTTCGGAAATATCAAAATCGCAACTGATATGGGCGGGAGTTCATCTGAGCAAAAAGAATCTGGATTACCTTCAGCGTCATGTTTTGGAATCGCTGGTCTGTAATTTGAATCAAGCTCAGCAGACGATTGTTTATCAACAAGTTCCCATTAAACCGTTTTCCGGTCAGTTGCTCAATTCGGCTTTTTCCGATGCCTTGTCTCCCGATCCCGAAGTTAGAATGTATACGCAATACGTTCTGAAAATCTGGGCGCAAAACCCGTCTTGGGCGTCTCCGATTTGGCATAAATCCACCGAATTGCTTAACAGCGGTCTGGAATCGTTGGACGATTTTTTGTATCTGCAATTGCTGGAATCTACGGGACGATATTATGCGCAAGCGGCGATACTTCCGGCGTCGAAAGAAGAAATAGAAAACGGTGTCGATAAATATTTGAGTTCTGTCGGACCGATTAATTCGGAAAAAGTGTCGGTATATAAACCGGTTGTCAAATTTACAAGGGCTGAAGCCGCTCAGCGGGAAAACGCGCTGTTCGAGCTGCTTTGCAACGAAAGCAACGTGAAGCAGGCGATGCAATATGTGGATTCTGTGCAATCCAAACTGAAGCAATCCAAACAGAACAATAGTACGATTGATTTAACAAAATTGGAGTATCTGAAAAACTACCTTCGACCGGGGCTGGCGTCTGAATTTTGGACCAACGGACTGCATTTTTCTACCCAGTATATGATTGTCGGCGTACCTCAGGAGAATGTCGGCGCGCTGCGTGCGAGTCATTTTGATTCGGTTTCCGATACTATCGCGCATTGCGTTTCAGGCAACAACTTATCCCCCGGCAATCACGATGTAGGTATTGCGATAAAGCATCCCAATACAGCCGCCTTTTTCTATTTGGTGAATCTGCCTACCCCTAAAAGAAAACTGCTCTATGAAGACAAAAAACGAATCTTTCAGCAAAATCGATTGGAGATTATTACGCGGCAAACCTTGGATTTTTACAAAAAACAACCGGAGCTATCTGACCCGCAAATTGCGGTTTTGGATCAATTGGATTTTAAGCAACTGACCGATTTTTTTAATTGGTATGTTTTTTCTAAGGAAGACCAGTTGTTTTTCCATTCTCCGATGTATTTCAGCGGCGAAGTGGCGATTTCTCATCATGAATATCTCGCCGTTTTATTGGGATTGGGAGGAACAGCAGCCTCGATTGAATCTATCCAAAAGGCGATTGCACAAAAGCGTTTTTATGTTCACCAAACAACAACGCAGAATTTTCCTGTTATGGCGATTTTAGAGTTGCTGGAAAAATTCCCCTGTAAGAAAAACCGCGAATTATTGGAACAGTATGCCTTGTCAGAGGCTCCGATTATTATTTATCAGTCCGAAAAAGATTTAACGGAAATTACTCAACGAAAAATGACGTTCGCCCCGATTATTACTCCCGAAATTGGGGCGACGGCGTTGGCGATTTTAGCGCGGCAGTCGGGAATCGCTCCTGAGAGTTTGGGATTGGAATTTTATCCGCAAAGTATCGTGAAAATCGAATTATCGCTTTGGTGTTTTCCTTCAGCAAGCTCTGCCGAACAAGTCTATCAGCAATACAAGCGGCTGACCGAACGGATGAAATAAGCGAATTTACTGAATGATTCCTATCTATGCCGAATGTTTTTAATCTATTCTGTTTATTTATTCCATTTTGAAGTTTTTCAAGTAATTTCCGGGCTTATTCCCGCGTTTTTTCGGCGTATTCACGAATTTTTCGCTATTTTTTAACGGGAACTATTTTCTGCTCTTTTATATCCAAAAAGATGTGGTATAATACCTGAATACAGGGCAATCGAAAAAGAGAAAACGAAGCGTTATACTATGATTACTTGATTTTTTCTATCGCCGCCGTTTTCATTTCGCCTCAATACGAATAAAAACTTCTCGTTTTCCGATTCAGGCGAAATGAAACGGCTGGTTTAAATATAAGCCGGAAAATTTCAAGTGAAATCAGTATACGCTGAAAAATAATTTTTGGAATCCAGCCAAGCAAAAGAACAAATGGGTATTTTTACAAAACACGCAAAACAAACTAATAAACAGGTGTCCCGTTCCCGATTATTGCGAATAGAACGTTTGGAACAGCGGCAGATGTTAAGCGTTTCGACCGCCGATTACGCCGCGATTCGAGCGGCTTACAGCAGTCTGGACTTGCCCGAAGATTCAGGTTTTATCAATATTATAGAAATAGAACCCGATAATCTTTCCGTTCAATCCATTCAAGACGCCTTGGAAACCGCCTATAAAAACAGCAATATTTATTATGCGGATGAATATAATGGACAAAAAGTCGTTGACGATTTAATCGTAATTCGGACTACTCAACAAAAAAATAGCATCGAGTATACGTCTGCGGCGGATCAAATTAATCTAGGCATAGATAAATCAATTTGCGGCTCTATATATTTGGTTGCCTGGGGTGATACGCCTTTAACGATAGATGCAGCCGAACAATGCTCGGCAATTGCTCTTAATAAAACCTATCAGATTGTAGATACCGATGGTAATACAGTTGCTGAGGGTACCTCGGTAGCCCAAGCGGGGATAGCCGGTATCAATCTGACAAACGGAAACGAGAATTTAGGGGGCGGAATTTATCTTGTCAACGGTTCTGTTCTTACTTTGGATAGCTGTAACATCAAAGCCAACTCAGCCAAGACGGGAGGCGGAATTTATCTGGATAGCAGTACGATAAATATGTACAATTGTCAGTTAACCCAAAATAGCGCAATGGAGCAGGGCGGGGGTCTGTATTCTCTAAATGGAGTTGTCAATATTTACAGTTCTACTATTTCAAACAATTCCAGTGAAAAAGTCGGAGGCGGGATTGTTCACCTGACAAATGAGCCAGAAAATATTGCGCCGCAATTGACGATATTTAATTCGGTAATTGCGAAAAATCAAGCAACTGAATTTGGCGGCGCGATGGTTTTAGCCGGCGACAGTACGATAATCAATTCGACAATTGCAGATAATGCGGCGGTCGGTTCAGCAGGCGGGATTGCTGTTTCAAGTAGTACTTTTGAAATGTACAATTCGATTTTGGTTTCCAATACGGGGGTAACCTATTCAGATTTATATTATGATGGGGAGACAACGATTAAAGGTTTTGCCGGAAATTTGTTTTCTAATTCCCTTGAAAATAACTCGTTGTACGATTCTTCCAAACCGTTGTTTGCAGACGCCTCGTCGGGAGATTATCGTTTGATTCCCGATACTTCTCAAGCTATCGATATTGCTGATTTAAGCGTAGTTTTAACGAACAAAATCGCCGCTGATATTACCGGGTGGAGCCGTATAACCGGGAACGGGGTTGATGCCGGAGCGTATGAAAGCCGCGGGGAAAGCGATGCGGTTATTGTTGAACAAAATACTTCTGATCAACTTATTTATACTATCGATGAAAAAGATAATCCTGATTCTGCTCAGATTGTAGCAAATGTTCAGCATGGAGAAACCTCCCTTGATTTGCAAACTGGAGAAATTACATATACCCCAGAAAACGGATATGCGGGGCTGGATACTCTGATTTTTCAAACGACTTCCTCTGAAGGGGAAACTCAAATATTCAGTTTAACGATATTGGTAACAAAACAGCAATCGTCGCAACTGGTCGTATCTCCTGTTATTAAACGGGCGGCCGATGTTACGCCGATTACCCAGCCAGACGCAGAACAAATTCCTGATTCGGAAAACGCGGTAAATGAGTGGACATCTTTTTACTTGGAATTATGGTCTGGAGCGGACGAGATTCAAGCCAATGCTTCTTATCAGCTGACTGTTACATACGATTCCCGTTTATATGTTCCGACGGCAATTGTCCTTCCCGATGGACTTCTGTATCAGTATTATGATTTTTCTCAACCGGATGAAAATAATATTACAACCCTGACAATTACAGTGGTTTATGATTCGACTTATACCGGCAAATTGACTGCCGGGCATAACGCGTTGTTAGGTGAAATACTCTTTAAGCCGACCATAGAATATGCGTCAACCGATTCTGAAATTGCCGCCGCAGGAGTTGCTGCGACCGAGATATTCCGCCCTTCAGGAATTTCCGTCAACGACAATTCAGCGAATCTGGATATATGGGCGGTTGCCTACGATTTGGACGATAACGGTAAAGTCAATATGCAGGATTTTATCCAATTCGCTATGATGTTTAATCAAACCGCTCAACCGGGTACAATGTCGGACGCCGCCGATTTTTCAGGCGATAGCAAGGTTAAAATGGACGATTTTATTCTCTTTGCCATGAGTTTTAACAGCGGGTATCCGTTAAAATCTGACTTGAATATTCCCCGGATGACAAACTATTACCAATCGAATTCGGCGTCAGCCGCTTTACCTGCCGTGTCCGCCAGCGCGTTGCCGTCTTCGACAGACGAAGTAATTGAATCCGTCGTCGTTGAATCCCCGCAAGATGCGGTTGTCCAACAGGTTACGCAGACTGTTTTAGAAGCCCAACAATCTGTAACTGAACAAAATGCAACTGAGCAAAGTGTTACAGAACAAAACGCAGTAGATCAAGCGGAATCTCAACAATCTGCGGCGATTCAATCCGTAACCGTTCAATCTGCGGCTGTTCCCGCTCAATGGACTTTATTTGATTCCTCTTTGAAAATCGACTGGTATTGGAAAAAAGACCGTTCATGGGGAGACAGCGCGGAGTAAAACTCGTGCCTGTTGTTTAGTTTAGACTATTTTGCAAGTCTTGCCTGATTCGTGAAACGCTTCCCTTTTTCGCTCCAATTGTCTGGAACGATTGAACGAATCGGATTTATTCCTTCTTTCGGGAAGCGGCAATCCAGAGTATAATCAATCCAATCCATGATATTAAGCTGATTACGGTTCCTAGATAAACGCTAATCGGTCGAAAGACAAATTCAACGCGCCAGAATCCGGCAGACGGTAAATCGACGGCTCGCAAAATCGCATTGGTTCGATATACGCTTTTTTTGCCATGATAAACATACTTATCGCTTGAAATAGTATCGTCGAATGCGGATTTTCTGATGGTATCTGTTTTCCGTTTACTTATAGACGCCTGCCAGCCGGGATAATACTGGTCTGCCAGCACCAAACGACAGGCTTGAGGAGCGAAAAGATCGATAACAATCCGATTGCAGGATTCCGCTTGAATGGTATTATTACAGTCGTCAGGACGAACTACGGGAAGTGATTCGGCAACGGGAGAATCCGATTTTTCCAGCCAAACGCGGGGAAGAACGTTTTTATGAGGGGTGAAAATAACGATATTATTTTCTCTGGTCATAATACGGGAACATAAAGGCAGTTCTGATGAAACACCGTTTTGTCGTCCGACACGTAAAAACTCTGCGTAGTCTTTCAGCATCAAAGTCCCCTCGTAACGACAGGTTGGTGCGTGTTGGGATAAGCCGTTGTAGGCAAACAGCGACGTACGATTCCACAACGCTAATTCCGTTTCCCGGTCGGCGGAACTGGTTTGGCGGAACGATTCCGGCAACCAGGAATTTCCAGATCGATACGTTCGCTGTACAGGCGTTGAGTAGCCGGATTCCGAATTGAGAACCCAGGCGGGAATCGGACAAATCAGATTCCTGCCGGTAAAAGCTAGTTCGAGGCTAATAATAACCAGAATAATTGTACGACAGGCGTTTCTTTTCGAGCGCAGCAAAACGGCTATTACAATTAATAGTCCGGCGGAAATCAGAATTGAAATTGGATTGTAACCGGCAAAAGGTCCGTAAATACTACTGGATAAATGTACTGTAATTGCAGGAATCAAAATCCGGGCAATAAAAAACCAGATAACTTCAATCGCCGCGATAACAGCTAGCAAGATAGAGAACCGGTTTGCAAAATCCTCTTTTTTGTACAGTTTATCCCAGCCGTACGCAGCTAGAATTGAAATCGCCGCTGCTGCTATTACCAGCCACTTTCCGGGATAGCGGAATCCGCCGTAGCCGGGTAAAATGGAACTGAGAAGCCCGTACAATCCGCCCCAGCCAGAGGAAATTCGCCCGGTAAAATATTCGGTTCCGTTCCAATAATCCAGCGATAAAAGCAGATAACCCAGCGAGAATCGCCCCATCGAGGCGAAAAGCGCGATTAGAAAAATCCAGGATAGCCAAATCAATCGGGGACTGCCCCTAAAAAAGCGAAGTGTTACAATAGCCAGCAGAAAAACAATCGCTCCCATGTACAAATTTGGTACCCAGCAGGCGGTATCGTTGCCGCTTATTGCGTCTGTCCATCGATGATAAACGGGAAACTGCTGACCGCTAAAATCTGACAGAATAAATTCAGGCAATCTCCAAACCGGAACGCTAAACGCTAATTTTGATTCTGCTTGATGAATAGAGTTATCGCTGGTCATTCGATTACTATTGGCTATCAGTTCCAACATCGGAATAATTCCAATCGCCGCCAGACAAAAGGCAGTAATCGCCAATCCCGCTAAAACTAACGCCGATCGATAAATTCGACCTATAGGATTCGATTCATTTAACGAGCAGGGCAGGGCAATGGCTTGTTGAGATTGAATGGCTTGTCTGTTTAATCGTCGTTGATTTATTATTCTGACTGCGGTTACTATTACAGCAATCAGTCCCAAATGATACGCCGTTTGAATATCGCCGCCTAAAGTTATTGCGGCCATAACAAAGCCCGCAAACAGGACGCTTTTAAGCGTTTGAAATCGAACGGCTTTGTCAACCGCGTAAATTCCCAGCGGCAGCCAGGCTGCGGAAACCAAAAATATCAGATTGCAGTACTCAAACAGGACAATTCCTCCCAACGAGTAGGAAATCGCCGCTAAAAACGAGGCTTGAGGAGAACGTCTAAACTGTCTTGTACAGAAGTACATTGTACAGAAAGCGAGTATTATATGTCCGATAATATAAATGTCAAAAACCGCCCAGGTTGGAATCGGCAGAAGCAGTAAATAAGTCGGCGGATAGAATAAACCAGTGGTTAAATTCGCCCCTAACGGAAATCCTAAATTGTAACTGCCGCTCCAAAAGGGGCAGTCCCGGTGGGCGAAACAGTCTTGCAGATATACAAACAGCGGATAGTAAAAATGGCTGGCGTCCCGATAGCCGGGAATCATGCCGAATTTAAACAGAATCCCGTTAAAAACGATTCCCAGCGCCAATAAAAAAAGTCCAATCAACAAAAACGTTTCGATAGTTTTATTTTTGTTGAACATGGACTTTTGTTATGATTTAATAGTTCTGTTTACAATGCTTTAATTGACACTTGTTTTAGGCGACGATTAAAGTGTTTCAGCTGATTTATGAGTTGTTTTTACAGCAGAACATTTGTTCAAAAACAGTTTTCCCCATTTTTTAATCTGCTGTAGGCATAAAGCGGTTAAAATTCCGGCAACTCCCGAAATAAACAGGGCTTTTCCGGGGTTTATCAGCGTTGTTTTAGCGAAAAACAGTGCGCCGATAATCAATCCCAAGCCGCAAACCAAAACGCTTACGCTTAAACTGAGCAACGGTTGTTTTAATCCTGAATAGGTATACAAAGAATCTGACTTTGTCGTTGACTTATCTGCTTGTCGGGCAATGGAGATTGAATCGGAATCGGATTTTTTATTTTCGGATTCTGTATTGGCCGCTGATTCCAAAGCTGAAACGGATCGATTTAAGGACGAAGCCGCTGAAATTCTGTCTACCGAACTGGATAGCCCGACAACAACCGGGAAAACGGCATCTTCCGATTCCAGAGAGGAATCAACTTCCACCGGAACGTCGGGCAGTCGGAACATATCCAGAGGACTTACGTTTATTTCCGACGAAATCGGCGTTTCTATAACAGACTTTTCAGCCGCGGCATGCTCTGCTGCTGGTTCTGCAACTGATTCTACGGCTATACCGTCGGTAGCAAATCCGTTTTCTGCCGCTGTTTCAGATTTCTGCAGAATTGATTCCAGAGGTTGCGACGTTGACGATATAGAAGATTTGTGCAGTGATTCTTTATCCCATATTTCACCGGAATTAGCCTGGGCGTTATCGATGCTTTGACGGTACAATTGATCCAACGGGGTCGGAACGATTCGGGTAGGCGCCGAGCATTGAAACTTGCGAAACGGCTCATTTTCTGGAATGGAAAACAGCGGCTTTACCTTGCCCGCTTCCAAGTGCGGTTCTACGGTTGCTTGACTGCGCACCGGCGTGGGAAGTCCGGAGGCAAAGTCTTCTGCCAGTACGTTAATTCGATTCAAATCTTCCTCTAGTCGCCACGCATTCATCTGTTCGCGTGCCGAAAATCGATTCAGTGAGGATTCAGGGGCAAAATTATTTTCCGTCATTTTTAACATCCTTGTCAAAATGAAAATAGGGATTCCAATACCGCTATGTATAAGGGTATCGGTTTTTCGTTTGAAAAGCTATAGGTATTTTACGGATTTTTCTGAATGTACCGGTTCGCAAAAATATAAGCGAAAAATGGTAAAATAGATAAAACAAGATAGATGGTGAATATAGGTCTTCTGGCAATTTGATACCTGCTCCACGCCAAGGTCTGAAAAGACAGGGGGTTTCTATTGAATAGTAAAATCATAAATCCTAAAAATAGAAAGGAACCCCATGTCAGTCAACATTGTACACTTAACTCAAGGAATTTGCAACTACCAGTTCATTAAAAAAACTGAAATGAGGGAAATGTTTTCGGGTACTCTCGTTTTGCGGGGGGAGAAATATTGACGTGCCCGTGTTATGAAAGTACACTGATGTATTTTAAACTGAAACATTTGTCTTTAAAAGTCTGGCGATTATTTCGACCGACAAATAGGTCGTCCGACAGGACGGGGAAGCTCGCTATATTTTAAACTTGTTTCAAAGCGTATTATTTACTTCCATACAATTTCCCAAAAATTCCCCTAATTCGGGCACAATTTCGGGCACGCAGGCGGTTGAAATAAATTGCAAGGAAAAACAG
>CAYZMZ010000105.1:0-9270 GCA_964479655.1 uncultured Planctomycetaceae bacterium | reverse complement strand
CAGCAAGCTTCTGTACGGGCTTCATGAGAAATTTACCCGGCTTATAATATCACAAAATTCGAGAAAAGTACAGTATCGTAAAACAGTTGTTTCATTTCGCTTTAATCGGGAAGAAAGGGATTTCGTTCTTACTAAAAAACGAAATCAAAACAACGTTGTTCGATACAATCACGTAGTTATAGCATATTCCCGCGCAGGACGTTTCACGTCCCGTTATATATGTACAGACTTACCGTATTCTAAAATCAGTGTGCTTTTATACTATGACTACAGGACTTTTCTTCCCGACGTCGTTTTGACTTCGCCACATCATGAATAAAAACGTTTGGCTTTATCGATTAAGGCGAAATGAAACGACATCGGTTTGTTATGCAAACGGAAAAATCCAGTGGAATCCGTATACTACTTGCGGAATCCGGTGTTGACCCAGTCGGCGTGATCGCAGGCGCGACCGTCGGCAGCATCGGAAACTTCCAGCCGAATCAACTTGGCTCGCTCGCCCACATTCAAGTCAAAATTCCAGAAATCAACGGTTTTTTCTCCTAAAATCGGGGATTGGGCAACGCAGACTTCCGGCTCTCCCATTTCGCAAACATCAGTCCAGATTTTTATGATAACCGACCGGCGGCTATCTGACCGCTGCGAATCGGAAATTCCAACGGTAGCTACAAACTGTTTTTTATCTGCGGGAATTTCGTATGTCAGACTGCTGGGCGCATGCACTCCAACGCCTTTATCGTACTGCTTTCCGTTGAGAGAAATCGTCTCTCCACCAATAGATTTATTGGGTTTAAGATAGCCCCAGCCTACGGCAGCTTTTTTCGCTTTCATATCAGCAATATTCAATTCCGGTAACGCGGGCGCGGCGGGAATCTCAATTTTCGCCGGAATAGCTACAGTTACTTCCGCCGGGACGGAATTATCCTGACCCCAGCCGCGAGCAATCAGCTGATAAGTGTATGTTTCACCAAGTTGAATATTTGTATCGGTGTACTGAGTACCCGAAATAAAGAAATGCTCCGTGTTTTTGCTCTTATCGGTTTTAACCAATTCGTATCCGTAATTCAAGCCGTTATCCCAGGTTAATGTAGCGATAGAATAGGAGGCATCAACTTTGAAATTCTTCGGCTGGGGAATAACGGCAGCTTCTGCGGCTCCCTTTTCAAATCGAACTTTCCAATTGATTTTTCCCGATTGACTGCTGGTAAACAGAATACGAATACACGGACCTTGCTGTGTTATTATCGGCTTGGAAACGGTATTGGAATTATTCCCTTCAACAGAAAGGGCATCGGCGGCTAATTTTAATCCGTTAGACGAAATAATACGCAATTCATACGCATCGTTTCCGACAACCATACTGGTTCCGGAAAGAACAAGCTGTTGATTATCCCACGCCTCGTTTTGTACATCAAACAGCGGACTGCAAACGTGTCGCGAAGTTGAAACCAAAACGGGATTGGATTCCATTTTACGTAACGAAATTGCCCGGCAGGAAGCGGGGGATATTTCCGTTGTAAAACTGCCCTTAAAGGGAACGATAAACGAATTCGACCAGAAATCATAGCCTACGTAAGTTGAATCAGCGTCCAGATCGAATTTTTCGACGGGCTTGTTAAGTGTCAATTTGTCTTTAGCATTCCAGTTAAACAAGCCGAGAATCGTATACTTGCCATCGGTTAGATTCCAAATATTGGCCAATTCCGATTCAAACAGATCAACCGGTCGAGCGTTGTAACATCGATGCGGAGCCATGGTTCGTTTTAACAAATCAACCCGCTGTTCGGACAGCGTTGGGAGCCAGTCGCTAAATAAGTACAACTGTCCACTTATAGCCGCCCAGGTACAAATTAGTCGGGATTGACATAGCGGAACTCCGTCGCGAACGTAAACCGGGTCAGGATCGTTGTACCAAACTCGTCCGTTGTAAAAATAACGAGCGGTTCCACGAACCGGGCCGCGACAAATACCGCCCCAGTTTGCGCCGTTATCTGGTCCGATACGCACTGCATCCAGCAACCCGTAGGACGCGCCCATGGAACGCATATTTTGCGCAATACAGCAGCCCAAAAAGAACGAATCCTCCCCTGCTCCAGCGCGATAAAGTTTTAACGCATCCCGGAATATTTCAACCTGCGGCTTGGACATATCTTTGAAAATCTGATCGCCAATATCGTCTGCGCTGTAGCCGTCGTTGATATAGTTTTGCATCACACCCATGGCGGTCCAAAGACCATCCATTTTGAAATATTTGTATCCCCAGTTATTGCTTATCTGATCGAATTCGTTTTTAACGTAATTTTGAACGACTGGATTGGTGAAATCGAAGCAGGTGCCTCCCCAAAAAGTATCGTACGGCTTTCCAATCGAAATGGTCTGTTTGAATCGTCGAGTGTTTTCTTGTCCCGGTGCGGGATAGTTCACCGCGCCCTTGACGAACCAGTCTTGTTTATCCGCATAGTAGGGATCGTTCCAGTTTCCGCTGGAAGCCATCAGCCATAATCCGGCAGTAAACCCTTTGGATTTAATATAGTCGGCAGTCGCCTTCATTCCAGACGGATACGGACCTTGCGGGTTATGCTGGGTGAAGTTCTTATTAGGACCGTTGCGTGAGCCGCCCTTTTGCCAGCCGTCGTCGATTTGAAAGACGGTAAATCCAAACGGAGCGAGTTGTTCAGCCGCCATATCAATAAATTCGCGCGTTGACTGTTCTTGTCCCGCTCGTCCGAATTGATTTGAATACCATGTACAATATCCCGCCGGTTGGGGATGCAGCTTAATTTTATAGTAATCCGCGATTAAATTACCATATTCTTCCAAACCGATTCGGCAATCGTCAAAAAGCCCAACCAGAAGAATTTCGCCCTGCAAGGAAGCGGCGTCTGCCTGAGCGGGAATTTCCCATCGCCCGTACTGGGCTTCAGCTTGAATAACGATTTTATTCGTTTCCGTTTGCTTGGTAAAAACGATTCCAGAGGCCTTGTTGGTCGTCAGCCACGCCGCGACAACGCCTTTATTGGAATCAGGATTCGCAACGGCGGTAAACATATAGGAGCCGGGATTATCGGAAATTTTGGTTAATCCCGCGGTTCCCAGAACTTTTACCTGATCGGCTTTGAAACTATCGGACAGAGTAATATCGGGAATATTCAGCGATTTTACAATTTTGGATTTCCCTTCACAAACGGGAGAAACACGTAATCCGACAAACGGTCCGTTGACCGGGACAACGTCTACAATTGTACCGGGAACGGATTTAGCGGACAGTGTTGCAAAAGGAGCGGTTTCATTTTGCCGATACAGTGAAATTGTATCGTTCGTTTGAACCGCCTTGATTTCTTGATTGCCTGCTGACAAATTATCCGTCAGCGTAACGCCGATCAGCAAGCTGAACACGGCTAATAAAGAGGGAAATAATTTCATGAAGAACAACCTTTCTTTTAGGGGGGGAGGGAACTATACTCTACAATCATCTTAACGCTTGTTGCGGCGGATTCGCTTTCTATTGCGAAGCAAAAACATCGTTAAAAGATAAACTCAACTGTCGTTTTGCAAACCGCCAAAATAATCAAGCTCGCTATCTGATATTATAACAAAGAAAATTTACTTTACAATAGGTATACCGATTTCTGTTGAAAAATCCCGCTTATTCTCGATATATTCCCCAGCCGTTTTATTCCGTTCAAATCAAAAAACAAAGGGGTGCTTGATTTTGGCGGTCCGAAATCAAAACGGCGTCAAGAGGAAAAATCACGTAGTCAAAGTATAAATCGAAGGAAAAAAAGAATATCGAAAAAATTTCTCAATTTATCTATATATCTCTTTACTCCAATTGAGTAATTTGATATAATACGGTATCGATTTTACTTGAAATTTTCCCGTATTGCTGGTATAAAAAATATGAGCGAGTCCGAAAAAATAATAGAATGTACGGTTTGCCCGCGTCGATGCAAATTGAAGCCGGGACAGGTCGGATTTTGCCAGGTTCGTACTCATTCCGGCAATTCTGCCGTTTCGGTCAGTACAACTTTCGGACGCAATACGGGTTTAGCCGTAGACCCGATCGAAAAAAAGCCGCTGTTTCAGTTCTACCCCGGCTCGAAAGCGTTGTCGTTTGGAACGGCAGGCTGTAATATGGGCTGTTCGTTTTGCCAGAATTGGACAATGACCAAAACAAACGCCGCGCTGGTTAAATCCGTACCGGTTTCCAGCACGCAAATTGCCGAAATCGCCCTCGAACAAGGCTGCACCTGTGTTGCGTATACGTACAACGACCCCGTAGTTTGGTACGAATACGCAGCGGAAACGGCAAAAGAATGCCGTCAACGAGGCGTAAAAAACGCCGCGGTTACCGCTGGATATATTTTACCCGAAGCCCGAAAAGTTCTCTTTGAATATATGGACGCCGCCAACGTCGATTTGAAGGGAATCCGTCCGGAATTTTATAGCCATTTTTGCAACGCCCAGCTGAATCCCGTATTGGATACGCTTAAATATCTGCGCAACGAAACCGATATTTGGCTGGAAGTAACCAATTTGATTATTCCGTCTATCGGAACCGAACTGCCGGGAAACGATTCCGATTCCGATATATCCGCTTGGTGCGATTGGGTTATTTCTCATCTGGGAGAGAATACCCCCGTTCATTTTTCGGCATTTCATCCAGCCTACCAACTAACCGATCGTCCCCAAACTCCTTACGAAACGCTGTTGAAAGCATGGAAAATAGCCCGAAAAGCCGGATTGAATTACGTGTATATCGGAAACGTATTATCTCCGGAACAGGAATCCACCTATTGTCCCTGCTGTCAAAAAAAGGTCGTCGGGCGAAACGGCTATCGAATTACCGAGTTGAATTTGGCGGCCGACGAAAATAATCCAGACGGTATAAAAAATCGTTGTTTATTCTGCAATACGGAAATTGCGGGACGATTTATGCCCTGACTACCTAATTTTTCCTATCGACGCCTTTTTGATTCGCCTCCGTAGTAATAAAATTCCCTGTTTTACAGATTAAAGCGAAATTAAACGCTTTGCGGTGATAATCAAAATTATAATTATAAATTGATTTCGCTTGAAATTTTCAGGAATACAAATTAGAATACCAGTAATCCTTTTTTTACTATAACTTACCAAAATTATGGAACATTACGATTTTACCTCCGAAGACGATTCTTCGATTTATTCTCAAACGGCGTACCGGGCAGCCGGTTCGGTTTACCATTGGAACATGCCGGTTCTTCCAGATCAACTGGGAGAAATATCCGCTCTGCCGGTTTTTGGAGCTTTTGTCAGCTTCAAACGTCAAGGTCAGCTCCGTTCCTGCATGGGGACGTTAGGTCCAGGCAAGAAATTATGCCAGTCTTTGGATGAAGCGGCGGTAATCGCGGCAACGCAAGACCCGCGCTTTCCTCCCCTCGCTCCGGCAGAACTGCCGTTTTTGGAAATGGAAGTCTGGATTTTATGGGAGCCGGAACCGATTCAAGCCAAGCCGGATAACGTAATTATCGGCAAGCACGGATTGATTGCTTCACGAGGCAGAAATCGCGGACTGCTGCTGCCCTCTGTTGCCACCGAATTTAAGATGGACCCGGAAACGTTTTTAGGTCATACATGCTTAAAAGCCGGACTGCCGGAAAACGCCTGGCGCGATGGCTCCGTTCAATTTGAACGTTTTGAAGGGCATCGAATCAAGGGCGATTTCCCCGCCTGTGCGGCTGAATTGCAAGACGATAATCAAGTCGGAACGGCTTACGGAGCGCAGCCAAACGCTCGGCATATAGCCGCTCTGGCGGATTTCACCCGTAAAAACGCGATCGCCTGTTTTCAAGGAGGCGTTGAAAGTCCGTATCTGCCCGGCGTGTTTGATGGCGACGTAAACGGCGTTTTAGTACGCATGAAAATGGGGAATCATGGACAGTACTTAGAAACCGTCCGCATTGCGTTGCAAAATACGGTTCCATTTCAGTCATCTGTTTTGGAATTAACTCACGCTATTTGCAGCAGTCTGAAACAGCAATTGGGCGATCAAGACACACCTACGAATTTTACGCTGGGATTAGCGGTTTTCTTTGAACCCGCCTTGCAGGGAACGGCGGCGAAATTCATTCAGGAAGGAATCAAAACTACCGATCGCGGAATTTTGGTTGTCCGTCAAAATGCGTGGGCGTTTGCCTACGATCCGAAATCGAATCCGGAAATTCTGCTTGATCGCGCACTCAAACACGGACGATTTGAAAAATCTGATCAGGTAGACGTATATTCAATGCGTGTTGTGTCTACCGAACCGATGTTACTAACGACAAACGTTCCCAGCGGTCAGCAGCTTCAGAAAAATCGTCCGGCCGTCGTTGCAGGCAAGTTTTATCCCGGATCGGGAGAGGAATGCAAGCAGCTTTTGGATACCCTGTTTATCGAGGCGGAATCTGAAAAGAAACCCTGTCTCGGAGCGTTAATTCCGCACGCCGGCTGGATGTACTGCGCTCGACTGGCAGTCCGAACCATCGCGCAAATCGAAACGCCCAGCCGGGTAGTAATTATCTGCCCCAAGCATACCAGCGAGGGCGTCGATATGGCGGTCGCTCCGCAGGAAAAATGGATTCTGCCTACCGGACCGGTCAACTTCGATCAGCAGTTTGCTCAGCGATTGGTGAAAGAATGCGATATGCTTCAATTGGATTCGCAAGCCCATCGCAACGAGCACGCCATTGAGGCGATTTTACCTATTCTCGCCCATCAATTTCCCGGCGCCGCCTATACCGGAATCGCTTTAAGCGGCGGCATGACGGAAGAACAGGTGGACAAACTATCCAGTCAGATGGCAGACTTTTTCGGCAAGCTGAAAAATCCGCCCTTGTTTATTGTATCCAGCGATATGAATCATTACGCAGACGTTGAAACAACAATCAAGCAGGACAACAAGGCGATCGCTCAAATTGAAGCTCTCGATCCGGTTGGATTACTTCGTACCGTTGAAATGGAAAAGGTTTCTATGTGCGGAGCCGTTCCTGCCGCCGTTGTAATGCAAACGCTCCAGAAGATGAACAAGCTAAAAACTGTTGTATGCACTGGACATACCAACAGCGCGGTAATTTCAGGCGACAACGACCATTGTGTCGGCTATTGCGGATTCCTGTTTCATGAATAATACACGCAACAGCACGCCAGAAAGCATACGGCAAACAATAGATAAACATACTTCCACCCAACTGGGGCGGCCGACTAATACCGCCCCGGGTTAAAGAATCTCGTAGGTACGATAGGCGGAATATCGACAGTAGCGAACGCCCTGTTTCTCAACGACCGTCAGAAATCCATATCAAATTTCCTCTTTTTTCAACGATTTTCGACTTTTTTTCGATTTTCGAGGTTTTTGGCGTGACATTTTTCGGCTTTGGATCCTTAATATAATAGGGGGGAATTAAAATCGATTTTTTCGATTCCGCTAAAAGATGGTAGCCGCCTTTACACGTCAAGGAATTTCGAGTATAATATTTAGTGTATAAGATGAAATGCGGAAACAGAATAATAAATCTGGTATCCAAGATGATTTTTCTTTGAGATGCCGCCCGTTTCATGGCGCAGCGGGTAATCCAACTTTCTGAATCGCCGTTGATTCAAGGGATTTCAACTGTACGACTTTTGACGGGCACGTCATTTTCGACAGTACGGCTTTTGTCGGACACGTCAGGTGTTGATAGAAAAAATCAAGTAGTCATAGTATAAAACCGTGTGTTGCGGGGGAAATCACTCGGTTATAGCATAAAACGGGAGCAATCTCTTTTTGACGGGGACTTTTGGCGGTATTCTATAATACCTCTCCCTTGTATTGAGCGGTAGAAAAGATACAATATCAAGACAGAGTATTAATAACCATATTTTATCAATTTGAATTGATAAAACAGACAGCTTAGGAGTTTCAATGGATACTGCATTAACAATTATGCCGTGCTTGGATATGCGTAACGGGCGCGTTGTAAAGGGTGTACATTTTGTCGATATAATAGACGCCGGCGATCCGGTGGAATGCGCCAAGGCGTATTGTGCCGCCGGGGCAGATGAACTGGCGTTGCTGGATATTACCGCAACCGTCGAAAACCGTCCAACGATGTTAGACGTGGTTCGTAAAGTCGCTGCGGCAACAACCGTTCCTTTTACCGTGGGCGGAGGTATTGGCGATGTCAATACGGCTGCGGCGGTTCTGAATGCGGGGGCGAACCGCGTTTCTATTTCTTCCGCCGCTTTTAGAAAGCCCGAACTGATTCCGGCGTTAATTAAAGAGTTCGGCACCAACGCGGTTACCGCCGCTATTGATGTTGATGTAAATAAATCCCTTCCGTCTGGATACGAAGTATATATTGACGGCGGTCGAACGGCTACGGGAACCGATGCGGTTGAGTTCGCCAAAAAGCTGGATGGATACGGAGTAAACGTAATTCTACCAACCAGCAAGTCGGGCGACGGCGCCAGATCCGGCTACGATTTACCGGTTATCAAGGCGATGTCTCAGGCGTGCAAGGCGCAAATTGTCGCCTCCGGCGGAGCGGGAAGTTTAGATCATTTTGTTCAGGCGGCGCAGTCAGGAGCAACGATTCTCTTGGCGGCCAGCGTATTCCATTTCCAAATGATTAAAATCCCTCAATTGAAAGCGTATCTGAAAGAAAAGGGATTCAAAGTGCGTTAATTCGGTCGGTGTGCCGAAAGAACTTGCGTGCGTAGACTGCACGCAAATTCAGTGCAGATTTGTTCCCTTGTTTGTTATCCAAAATCCCCTTTAACCAATTAAAACAACCATGACTCAATCCGTATTACAAACCAATTTACCGTTTCCCGTTCGTCGCGGTAAGGTTCGCGATGTTTATGATTTAGGCGATCAGGTTTTGCTGGTTTCCAGCGACCGGATTAGCGCGTTCGACTGGATTCTTCCCGCCGGTATCCCGGACAAGGGCCGCGTTCTGACCCAGGTCTCCGCGTTCTGGTTCGATTTGCTGGGCGTGGACAACCATAAAATTACGTGCGACGTGGACGCGATTCCGCAATTGGCCGGTCTGGACAAGACGGATTTGGCTGGTCGATCCATGTTATGCCGCAAAACGCGCGTGATTCCGATTGAATGCGTCGTTCGCGGCTATCTCGTCGGCTCCGGTTGGAAAGAGTATCAGAAATCCGGTTCCGTTTGCGGAGTAAAGTTACCGCAAGGTCTGGTCGAAAGTTCCAAACTGGAACGCCCGATTTTTACCCCGTCGACGAAGGCCGAAGAGGGGCACGACG
>CAYZMZ010000104.1:0-9332 GCA_964479655.1 uncultured Planctomycetaceae bacterium | reverse complement strand
GAAGTATGGGGACAGGCTGAAAATATCCGCGAATTTCTCATTGGATTCGACGTTCATTCAAGCGTCATTGAAGACAATTGAAGTTATCCTATTGCTACGGGATTGTTTCCTTTCGACGCCGTTTTATACTGGTTCCACTTGACTTTTTCCGGTTTTAATAACAAACCCCAGTCGTTTCATTTCGCCTCCAAGCAATAAAACAGAGGGTTGTTTTATTCTGTTCGGGCGAAATCTAAACGACGTCAAAAGAAAAATTCAAGTAGACGCAGTATAATTGCATCTCCTAAGAAAAATGACCGCCAATTGCAACCGCCGAGTTTTCCTCGGCAGTTGTTCGGTATAATTCAGGGAAAATCCGATTCTACTCCTGTTGTACCCCGACAATATGAAATGCCCTGCTGGATAAACTTTGTTACTATACCCGTTCCTGAAATTACAAAAAAACAGACATTTACTAAAAATAACAGATTATAAAACCAGCCGGTACTCAGATCATAGTATTCTGAAAATAGTATATTGTTCACAGAAATCAATATTGATATAGCAGAAATCACAATCAAGGAACCAAATATAATCCACGCTGCGATTCGTCTTTTATCTGAAAATAGCATAATAAACATTATTACACCTATACAACTTATTATAAAATAGATTACATTAAACAATACACTTCGCCACGGGACAATTATGCGTTCAAATACCCACGCATTAAATTCTGGATCAAATTCCTTATTCACAGTTTGAGCTACCGGCAAATGAAAAACCAGACCTTCTCTGATTCTATCCGAAATACAACATAAATGACTCCTATCCGTGGTAATCCAATAGGGAACTCGCTTGTAATTGTCGTGCTGCCATAAAAAATATCCCGTACGTTTTGGATTAACAACGCGACCGCTTCCCCAATAATAAGGTTTTACGGGATCAAATATTTTTGTCGACAAGGGCGAATCTTGATAATCAAAACCGTTGCGAAGGTTCAGTTCCCATCCCTTAGCATTAATAAAAGGCAACGGAAAACCATATTGAGCTAATGCGTCCGTATTACAATAGGAATAATACCGAGCCGAAATCTGAATCAGAATAAAAAATACGAAGTAAATAAAAATTATTATTTGTACAAATTTGGTTCTCATAATAGTATTTATCATTTAATTTTAACTAGTTTCACTTGAAATTGTCCAATCAATACCCAATTCCCCGAATCAACATCGATTCCAAGAGCGAGTCTTTTCCGCGCGGAAGGCAGCGGACGACATTACCCCAAAATCAGGATTTCCGTTTTACAAATCTATTTCAGTACCTCCTATTATACCCGAAATTTGATGCGGTGTACAGTCGGCTAAAAATTTTTTGCGGAATTGAAAAAATCCATTTTTCGGTTTTCAAATCACTCTAGTATTAAACCCTTTATTATTAATAAGGCGAAGAAATCAAAAAATTCCACGCCCAAAATCACGAAAAATCGAAAAGAAGAGGAAAATAGTTGAAACAGTTTGAATATTTGATAATTTCTATCAGATACGGTTTATCTTATCTGATGTAGAGGGTTTATTTAAACGTTCATTGATATTTATTTTAGCAACTACACTTGTTATTTTATTCGCGGTGGTCTGACTATTTTCCGTTACATCACGTACCTCAATTTAACGGATTGGAAAGTGTCGACTAGAAGCCAGCGTTCACAAGAACGATTTTTCTATTTTACCTAACTGTTACTATTGTAATCTTCGGTTAAAAGGTCATTTTTAGATTATTTTAATCCGATACCGAAAAATGAAAACGGATTTATACCCTGAGTACCTCGGAACGGTTGCGTTCTCAAATGCGGAGTGCGTTACAAGCCGAAATGGCAAAACCATCGTTTTTTTTATTTCTGTCGTGAAATGAAAACGTCCGATTGGTTCGCCGCGATTGAGGCGAAAATCGCGTAATCAGGATACCCTTAAACATCAAACAGATAATAATTTGTATAGGTGATACCATGAAATTGCATTACATTTTAGCAGCGGCGTTATACACGGGACTTCTTCTGTATCAGCCGACAGTCCAGGCAAGCGAGGCGTTACTGCCTTTGTTTGGTCCGGAGCAGTCCAGCGATAGTATGACTTTACCTCTGGGTAAAATTCAAATCAACGGATACGCCAATGCTGGAGGATTGTTCAATGCGCGAGGCAGCGAAAACAACATGGTTTCCTACTTCAGTAAAAATGAATTCGGACTCGACGGAGCGTATCTTTCCCTATCAAGAGCCGCCGAAACGAACGGTTGCGGTTTCGACTGGGGATTCGGTCTGGATTTTATGTTCGGAAACAACTATCGATTTATGCGCTCTATAGCAGGCTTGGATCAAGACTGGAAAACCTCCGACGACTATTACTACGGTTTCGCCATGCCGCAAGTTTATGCCGAATTAGCGTATAATTTCTGGTCTGTAAAAATCGGACATTTTATAACCCCCATGGGTTACGAAGCCTACCGTGCAGATGGTAGATTTTTTTACAGTTTATCTTATGCCTTTGATAAATTACCCGGTACACATACCGGAGTTATGGTCGCTTACAACGGTTTTGATAACGCCGATATTTACTTCGGCTGGGTAAATGGAGATGACAACGGCTTCGCAACCAACTCCGACGAATCCTCGTTTTTGGGCAGTATTTGCTATCATTTTGGAGAATGGTCTTCGCTTACCTGGAGCGTTGAATTAGGTAAAGGCGGTTTGTTTGGAAAAGGAACGGACGAATTTATCAGCACACTTGTATACTCTGGACGTTTTTCCGAGCATTGGGGATACGCTCTGGAGTACGATTACGGTAATTATTCGTTGTCCAATATCGCCGCGTCGCACTATAACGTTTGGGGGAATTATTTATACTATACCTATAACGATTGCTGGCGGTTTGGGGGTCGTTTAGAATGGATTTGGGAAGACGGCTGGCAAACGATGGAAATGACCGTCGGTACCAACTGGACGCCCTATTCCTGGCTTACCGTTCGTCCTGAAATCCGGTACGACAACGCCAATTACGGTCGATTCGATAAAGGATATACGCCTGATCAGCTTACGCTTGGATTCGATGTCGTTGCGTCTTTCTGACAGAATCGCCGATTGGATAGAAACGTCTTTATATTATGACTACTTGATTTTTCCTATCGACGCCGTTTTGATTTCGCCGCATAAACGCAGTTTAATCTTGTTTTACAATTAGGTCAAAACAAAACGACTGTTTTACGGTAATTATAAGCCGGAAAATTTCAAGTGGAACCAGTATAAATTAAACGTCATGAAGAATACGCGATTCATCGAATCGCGTAGTTATAAACGTGTTCGCTGGAAATTCATCGTCCGCAACCGGTCATTTTTAGAAGAAAAACGGACGTCGTTTCGACTGCGGTGCTCCCGGATTCTCTCGGCTTTTCGCCCCCTTTTTTCTTGCAAACGGCGGCGATAGAAAATTTCAATTAATCATAGTATAAATTTCAAACTCTATACCAGAACAAGTAAAGTTCATTCTTTTAAAGTTTTTGTTTGGAAAATCATTCCGGTTACTATCTCCGGTCGGGTTAAACCAGGGATATATTATTCCTTCGTCTACCATTACAATTTTTTGGAGTTTGTCTTCACGACTCAAAATTGAAGCGTTGCTTCTTGCAAACCTTGTCATATCGGTTTTAACGTTTTGTTCTTGGTGATTAAACGAATATTGATAACATTCAGGAATAGTATTTTTAAATTGCAAATTATAAGGACTATTCCAGGGTTCGTCTATTTTAATCTTTTGGTATAACGTTTCTTCCTCAAGATAGGGGAGAAGGTACACGCGCCACGAATGATTTTGACTATACTGCCATGGAAAAACCCCTTTTTCCTCGTAAAAAAGGACAATTGCATTTGTAATTCTTTTCCAATGAGCTTGGTATTGAATAGAACGAGCCTTTTCTCTTTGAATTAATGAAAAATGTTCGACCATTACAATACAGAAAACACATAGCAATAATACCAAAACCAATTTAACTGAAAACTTGAAGAAGAAACGAATAAAGTTATGCATCATATCATTGATCATACTATTTAATTCCATGTACTAATTCGAAAACCAACAGGTTCTTTGTAACAACCCTTGCAAAAACGCAACCTATAATTTCATCCATCAACGGCGATTCAACCAGCGGGATTCTCGATACGACAGGCAACGTACGGCAGCTTAACTCAAAATCAGCCGGGATTTTTGTTTCCAAAATCAATTCCCGTATCTCATATTATACACGAAATTCGGTGCTGTGTAAAGGCGATTGAAATCTTGGGGCAGAATTGAAAAAATGGATTTCAACTCCCCCTATTAATATTAAGGCTCCAAACGCGAAAAATGTCACGCGAAAAATCTCGAAAAATCGAAAAAAAGGGGAAAATAGTCGAAAAAATGTAAAAAGGCGAGAATTTACCGGTTCCACTTGACTTTTTCCGGTTTGAATAACACCCACCAGTCGTTTCATATCGCCCCCATTAACAAAATAAAGAGTTGTTTTCTCTGTTCGGGCGAAATCAAAACAACGTCAAGAAAAAAATCAAGTAGTCTTAGTATATCTCTTATCCCCGCTGAGTTGTTTTACTTGTCCGAAAGAATCCTTGTCCAGGGAAATCCTTGTCCGAAAGAATACAATTGATTCATTGCTGATACTTGTATGTCTCCTTTCGGAAAGGTAAATAAACCATGTCGAATAAATTAGTCGGAACGCAAACCCATAAAAATCTGCTGGCAGCCTTTGCCGGCGAATCGCAAGCTCGAATGCGCTACACGCTTTTTGCCTCTCAAGCCCAAAAAGAGGGCTTTGAGCAAATCGCCGCCGTTTTTCTGGAAACCGCAGAAAACGAAAAGCATCACGCTAAAATCTACTGGAGTTTTCTTACCGGGGCGCTGGTAGAAATTACGGCTCGTTATCCCGCCGGAGCAACGGAAGATACGCTTAACAACCTTCGTCAGGCGGCTGCTGGAGAACAGGAAGAATGGTCAACTCTGTACCCGCATTACGGAGAAATCGCCCAACAGGAAGGTTTTGACGAAATTGCGGAAAAATTTTTCCAAATCGCTAATATTGAGCTAACCCATCGGGAACGGTATAACACGTTTATTGAGTTGATGGAGACTGACCATCTGTTTTATCGTTCCAAAGCGGTTCATTGGGTCTGTCGCGTTTGCGGACATGTTCATTTAGGAATTGATCCGCCGCAAGCCTGTCCCGTTTGCGGACACCCGCGAGGTTTTTTCCAACTTCAAAACAAAAATTATTAGCGGATTGAATTAGCCGCTATCCTTGAGAACGGCTATACTATGACTACGTGAATTTTTCTTCTTGACGTCGTTTTGACTTCGCCTCCAGAATCAAATAATCCCTTATTTTACCGATTACGGCGAAATGAAACGACTGATATTTGTTACGTAATTCGGAAAAAGTCAAGTGGAAACAGTATATCGGATGTTTGTTGGACAACCATTGAGCAAATAAAATTAAAAATTAATTGGGCAAATACATATCCTTCGGACCGTCGCAAGGAAATTGTTGAGCCGTCTTCAAACAAAAAAATAAAATATTTTTGATTTTAGAAAATGTTTGGCACGCCATTTGCTCCTTATAGGGGCATGGAAAGAAAGATTTTACCAAAATCAATCTGTTCCTCCCAAAATACTGCTGATTAAACCTCCCCCCTTTTTAGGTTTTAGTTAGCAACCCGTGTTTTATGCGATGTCACCCCCCTCGATCCCCGGCGGTTTCTCCCCCAAGTTCCGTCGGGGATTTTTATCCCCTTTGGATTCCTTCAGGCAGATACGTTGTACGAGAGCGTAACTGCCGATAGAATATAGAGTTACCGTATTGCGAACTCGAAAAAATGCGTGATACAGCTTCCGACTTACAGGCGTTAGAATGAAACAAGCAACATTCTAACGCCTGTTTAATTTTAATACAGCAAAATTGAACAACTGTTTAAATACGATACACTGATTTTTCTGACATAAATAAAGGATTCTCTCCATTCGCGCTGTTTTTTCTCAATTTCAAAATAATTTTTTCAATGGATTCGATAAAATTATTCATGCACGAAGCTGAACCGTACTTTTCGGAAATAGGAATTTGCCCCGATTGGAAAATCTCCCGCTAATAGATTTTATGATTCTAATAGATGTTAAACGATTCCCCCGCGCCTAAAAGTCTGGGGGCAAAACGAGCGCGGCAAACAGAATTACCGAAATAGACGAAAACCACCTGATTTTTCTATCGATACCGCTTTATACGGATTCCACTTGAAATTTACCGGCTTTATTTTATCGATTAGGGAGAAATGAAACAGCGGAAATACAACGGTACAAATCGGAAAAATCAAGTGGATTCGGGATATATTTTGCTTGAGCAAATTCTACACAGATTCGGGTACCGGTTCCGGTTTGGGAAGTCTTTTTCGGGATTTCGACTTCTTCGCTTTTCCCTTGGCGATTTCTTCCTCCGTTCGCTGAACGAAAGCCGAAAGACGGCTGGAACGCATGGGATGCTGTAATTTGCGAACGGCCTTGGCCTCAATCTGACGCACTCTTTCGCGAGTAACCGCAAAAATCTGGCCGACTTCTTCCAAGGTATAGGCGTATCCGTCCAGCAAACCGTATCGCAGACGAATAATTTCTCTTTCGCGATAGGTTAAATCCTCCAAAACAGATTCAATTCGCTCGCGCAACGCCACGTTATTAACGGTATCCATCGGTTCAACGTTTTTATGATCGCACAAAAACTCCCCGTAATAGCTGTCTTCGTTATCTCCTACCGGCTGATCCAACGACAGGGGAGCACGGCAAAGCTGAATGATATTAAAAACCAGTTTTGGGTCTATCCCAACGCGCTGGGCGGTTTCTTCGATTGTCGGTTCGGCATGATTTTCCGCCTGTAAATCGCGTCGAGCTTGACGTACTTTACGAATCGCTTCTACCATGTGAATGGGAATCCGAATCGTTCGCCCGTAATCCGCCGTTGCCCGGGTAATCGCCTGACGAATCCACCAAGTCGCATACGTTGAAAATTTGTACCCTCTGACCGATTCAAATTTATCTACCGCCCGCATTAATCCCGTATTGCCTTCCTGAATTAAATCCAGAAAACTCAAGCCGCGATTTCTATAATGCTTGGCAATAGAAACGACTAAACGCAGATTACCGCAGGACAGTTTTCGCTTGGCGTCCTCGTATTTTTCCGCGTAAAACGCGATTTTTTTCATACGCCTGGCCATCGTTTTAGGACTTTCATGCGTTTGATGGATAAAATACTGCAGCTCCTCCGTTAAACTTTCAACAAACCGGGTCTTATCAGGACAATTTTGATAATTCCGAATTTGCATCTGCAAGTACGCCATCTTATCGCCGATTTCCTTCAATTCCCGAATCTGCGATTCCAAACATTCAATTCGTAAGCCCGTCTCTTTGATCAATCTCGTGGCTTTGAATCGAGTATAAATCATTTTTTTCCATGCCGCTTTACGCCTTTTATCTGGAATATTCTTATCAAAGGCGATCAAAAACAGGGATTCCGACCGTTGCAATAGATCGTGAAGTGTTGTTAAGTTCGGCTCTAAAATTTGTGCATACCGCTGCTTTACAGCATCGTTGGTAACCGATACTTCCAAAGTTCTATCCAAACGCAACTCGCCTGAATGTACGCGTTCCATCATATCAACAGCCGCTCTAAGCAGATAATCATTGGAAATCAGGTAACAAAAATACCTGTTTCGGCGCGATTCTACCAGCTTGGCGGCGGATAATTCCTGCTCTCGATTGAGCATAGGAATTTCTCCCATTTGATGCAAATACAAACGGATCGGGTCATCCAGCTGATCGTCGGAAAGAATACTAATTCGGTTTTCAAACTGACGGGTCTGTTCCAGCTGCTGTTGCGAAAAAGCGGCGGTATTAGAATCCTCGTCGCTGGATTCAGGCAAAAAATCCGCTTCTGATAGATAATCTACCCCTTCGTCATAGTTGTACGTCGGATTGCTGGGCAATATCGACAATTCTTTTGTGTTATACACAAGTGCACCTCTGTTGAGCAAAATTTGTACTCAAACCGAAATTATACGGGTTTCATTTGACTTTTTCCGGTTTGCATAACAAACCGCAGTCGTTTTGATTTCGACCTTTCGGAAGAAGTAACTCCCTGTTTTACCGATTAAGGCGAAATACAACGGCGGACTTATAATTAATAAGCCGGGAAATTTCAAATGGAATCAGTATAAAATTCCGATTTAATTGAATATTTTCTATGACCTGTTGAGTTTTTTAACCTCGGTGTTTTGACTTCTCGATTAAATTATTCACGACAATATAAAACAATATAAATAATACTGCGTTATTCGACAATAATATGAAGTGAAATATCCGATTTTGCGAGATTTCCAACCGCAAAAACTCAAGTGGAACCAGTACAATCAAACGTATCCGAAACAGAACCGCGCTACGATTCTTCAAGCCAACGCTATAAATAAGATGTAACCAATTTACAACGCCCCTATAATATTTCGGAAGCTAGCCCATTTAATAACAGTTTTCACTAAAATAAACGGGTTATACAGGCAGCTAATTGTTAAACTTTACCCATATAACCTAGTTTAGCTTATGTTTTGACAATTGGAGTCAAAAAAAATTAAATTTTTAAGAAAAATCTTGCCCTGATTTAACTTATGTCTTATACTCGTTCCATTTGAAATTTCCCGAACTTGTACTATCGTAAAATAGCCGTTTCATTCCGCCTCAATTCGCAAAGCAAGAAGTTGTTATTCATCCAACGGCGAAATCAAAACGGCGTCGACAGAAAAAATCAACTAGTCAAAGTATTAATTACAATTATCAATGAAAAAATAACCTTATAAATTTTTGCGGTTTTTATGGTCAATATCGTTCCCGGTATATTGCCAAAAGACTTCTTACCGTATATAATAAGACGTATGAAAGATTCGTTTTGTTCCCCTAAAGCCCTTAATTTTCCCCAAAACCATGAAATTTGTTGAAAGTATTGAACGTCCTTTGATTTCCGAAAACTTTTTGCTGCAAACAGATGCCGCAATTCGACTATACCACCAGTATGCCAAAGACCTTCCGATTATTGATTATCATTGCCATTTACCTCCGGCTGAGGCGGCCAACAACATTCAGTATGAAAACATGACTAAAATTTGGCTCGGCGGCGACCATTATAAATGGCGAGCGATGCGTGCCAACGGAATTTCCGAGGAATATATTACCGGCAACGCCTCCGACTGGGATAAATTCGAGAAATGGGCGCAAACGATGCCTAAA
>CAYZMZ010000103.1:0-9346 GCA_964479655.1 uncultured Planctomycetaceae bacterium | reverse complement strand
GGTTCTACTTGACTTTTTCCGGTTTGCATAACAAACCGCAGTCGTTTCATTTCGCTCTGATCGGCAAAACAAGGATTTGGCTCGACTTATCGGGCGAAATCAAAACGACGTCAAGAGAAAAAATCAGGTAGTCATAGTATAAAACGCTTTTCCGTCAACAGACGGTTTTTTGAACGATGAAATTACAACAAAAACGTTCTACCATGATATTCCGTTTGGCGACAAGAAATTAAGCGGTATTGCCTTTGTTCTTGTCGTCAAACAGAGGAAACGGGGAATTAGCCGAGTTTTCGTTTATCGATAACGCGCTTGGCCTTCCCTAAAAATCGTTCGAGGGTTTCGTACTGAACCAGATTCAGTTTGGCCCGAACTCCGGTAACCGACTTGATTGCGTCGCCGATTTTTTGAGAAATGTCCCGCATATCAGCCATTTTATCGGAGAAGTACTCCGGCATGATTTCTACATTGACCGTCATTTCGTCCATCGCGCCGGGACGATCGATTTCTATAACGTAATGCGGAGCGGTTCCTTTGACTCTCAACAACGCCTCTTCAATTTGAGTCGGAAATACGTTTACTCCCCGGATGATAAACATGTCGTCTGAACGTCCTTTAATTCGAGACATTCGCTTTGTCGTTCGTCCGCAAGAGCAAGGGGCTTCGTCGAAGAAGTAGGCTAAATCGCGCGTTCGGTACCGAATAATCGACATCGCTTTACGAGATAAGCTGGTAATAACCAATTCGCCCAATTCTCCCGGTTTAACGGGTTCCAAGGTATCGGGATTGAGGCATTCCACAATAAAGCGGTCTTCCTGAATGTGCATGCCGTGCTGATTAACGCATTCTCCGGCAACGCCAGGACCGAAGGCTTCGGAAAGTCCCCAGTTATCGAAGACCATAATTCCCAAGGCGTCTTGGATTCGACGACGCATGTCTTCCGTCCACGGCTCCGAACCGACGTGCGCGTACTTTAACGGCAGTTGGTCCGGGGTAATTCCCTGTCGCTGCACTTCTTCCGCAATAACGGTCGCGTAAGACGGGGTACAGATTAACGTTTCCGGCTTCAAATCCATTAAAACCATAACTTGTCTAGGCGTATTGCCGGCCGCCAAAGGAATAACGGCGGCGCCTACGTTTTCTACGCCGTAATGAAGTCCAAAACCGCCGGTAAACATACCGTATCCGAAGGAAATTTGAACCAAATGATGGGGCTGAAGTCCGCCGGCTACCAAAAATCGAGAGCATAAATCCGCCCAAGTACGGAGGTCTTCCTGCGTATAGGCCATAAAGGTTGGACGTCCGGTAGTACCGGAAGAGCCGTGAATACGGGCGATTTCTGATCGGGGAACCGCAATATAATCCAGCGGATACCCGTCGCGCAAGTCTTGCTTGGTGGTAAACGGCAAGCGTTTTAAGTCGTCCAGCGTCTTTATGTCGTTGGGGGTTACGTGCGCTTCCGCAAACTTTTTTTGGTACATCGGAACGATAGACATCCGAGCGACCGCCTCTTGAAGACGGGATAGCTGTAAGGATTCTAAATCTGAACGGGACAAACATTCTGCCGGATTCCAAATGCGGGCAGGAAACGATAAATCTTTCATGGAACTTGTAGGGAGGCAGGAATTATTCCCGCCAAAAAAGGGTGAAACGAAATTGTTTTTATACGGATGATAACTTTATGTTTACCTGATTATTCATCGATACCGTTTTGATTCCTCTCGATACGCTGGATTTACTCCCCGTAGTATCAATCAGGACGGAATAGACCGATTCTACTTGAAATTATCCCGGCTTACAACTTTTCGGCTTGAACTTTCCGGCTTACTATCGTAAACCCGTCGTTTCAATTCGCCTTGATGAGTATTTTGCTCTAGCTATCAAGGGGCGAAATGAAAACGGTGTCGCGGAAATAATCTAAGCGATTTGCGCAATTTGCGTATATTGCGCGAAGCACGTACCTTTGGTATCAAACGGCTATTGATGAAAATTGCAATCCGAAAACTTCACGGAGGAAATCAGGGAAAGACGCAGTAATCAATCACGAGGTTTGTTTCAGGTTGGCAAACAATTCGTCGGAGGTAATAACCCGAATATTGGCTTTGTTGAGCGATTCTATGGCAGAATCGGGATTGTCAAAGCGAAGGATCAAAATAGCGGAATCGTCCATTTTGCTGGTAAATGCGTACATGTATTCTACGTTGACTTTGGCGTCGTCGAATACTTTCAGAACTTCAGCCAGACCGCCGGGGACGTCGCGAATTTCAGCCGCAACAACATCGACAATTTTAACGACGCGGCCTTCGTCTTCCATGAGTTTTTTGGCTCTTTCCCAATCTTTGACGATCAGGCGTAAAATTCCGAATTGTTCGGTGTCTGCCAAAGACAGCGTAACCAGGTTGATACCGGCGTCTGCCAGTTTTTTGGTAACGCGGTACAAATGACCCGGTTTATTTTCCAAAAATACGGATACTTGCTTAATTTTCATAGTTATCTCCGATAAAAATCAAAATCTATGGTGATGTAAAACGGGGGTAGTTACACTATGACTACGTGATTTTTTCTGCCGACGTCGTTTTGATTTGTCCAAACACAATAAAACAACCCTTTGTTTTATTGATGGGGGGGCGAAATAAAACGACTGAGGTTTGCCATTCAAACCGGAAAAAGTCAAGTGAAATCTGTATAAAAACGGAAAAGGTTGTATACTCATTCCGCACGAATCTTTCCGGCTTTACCATCAGATTCCCGCTGATTATTAAGTTCTAATCGATAAAATTCGATTTACAGGGCGAACTCCCCCTTGCGTTGACGGGGGAAATCGGGGCGGTGATAGTATAACTGTTGGTCGATTGAAATACCGGAACGTCAAAACCCGTGTTGTATTCTAATCGACTTTCCTTATTATACGACTTTGAGCATTATAATTCAACCGGGGGCAATTACAAATTACCCAAATTTTTTGCCGTTTATACAAGTTGAACCCGTATTATGCTGGTTCCACTTGACTTTTTCCGGCTTGCATAACAAACCTCCGTCGTTTCATTTTGCCTTAATCGGTAAAATAAGGGGGGGGCTGGAGACGAAATCAAAACGACGTCAAGAAGAAAAATTCACGTAGTCATGGTATATATTCCTTATTTTCGCAAAAAAAGTCGAAAGCGTCTTGTCTAATTCCTTAAATATGATAAAACAAAGTCTATCGTGTGGATATAATAGTTTTCCCGCAAAAATTTTTTAACGTATTTTAAATGAAAAAAGCAGTTGTATTGATGTCAGGCGGTTTAGATTCGACGACAACCGCCGCAATCGCCCGCAGCGAAGGGTTTGAATTATTCGGTCTGACGGTAAATTACGGTCAGCGGCACGAATTTGAGCTAACCGCCGCCCGGCGAGTAGGGCAGTTTTTTCATTTGTCCGATCATAAGTTTATCAATATTGATTTATCCTCGTTTGGGGGCAGCGCGCTGACAGCCGATATTCCGGTTCCGAAAGACCGCTCCGATGAACAAATTGGGACGGGCGTCCCTATTACCTACGTTCCGGCTCGTAACACGGTTTTGCTGTCCTTGGCTTTGGCGTATGCAGAAACCAGCGGGGCGTTTGATATTTTCCTGGGCGTGAACTCCGTAGATTACAGCGGCTATCCAGATTGTCGGGAGGCGTTTATAGAATCTTTTCAGCAAACGGCTAACCTGGCGACAGCGGCGGCGGTTGAGGGAAAAGGACGTTTCCGAGTTCATGCTCCTTTGATGAAATTGGATAAGGGGCAAATTATTGCTCGCGGACTGTCTTTGGGGGTTGATTATTCGCTGACCCATTCCTGTTATGATCCGGACAGTCAAGGGCGGTCTTGCGGGCATTGCGATGCCTGTTTGTTGCGGCTGCACGGTTTTCAGGCGGCGGGTATTGCAGATCCGATTCGGTATCAATAGTACCGTTAATTATAAGGGGTAAAATGAGACGTAAAAAAATATCTATGGCGTTGTTATTTGTTTATCTTGTTGGCTTTTGTCAACTTGGCTGGGAGGAATTGGCTTCCGCACAATCCGCTTCGCAAAAACAACAACGTCCGAATATCGTCTTTATTTTGACGGATCAACAACGATTTGATGCTCTCGGTTGCGTCACTCCGGTAGTTCAAACGCCTAATTTGGACCGATTAGCTGAGCAAGGAGCGCGATTTTCCAGCGCTTATTCCTCCGTTCCGTCCTGTAAAGCGGCGCGTTCTACTTTGCTGACCGGACTAAGTCCATGGAATCACGGCGCGATTGGATATTCCGGTCCTGCTGAAAAATATCCGCGAGAAATTGTTTCCATGCTTCATCAGGCCGGTTATTATTGTATGGGAATCGGGAAAATGCACTTTACCCCGCAGCAGAATCTGCATGGATACGATCAGATTCTCTACGATGAATCCGGGCGAGATGGTCAAGATGGAGGTCCTGAAAGTAAAGGTTTTGTCAGCGATTATCGAAAATGGTTTCGTCAACAGGCACCGAACTCTAATCCGGACAGTACGGGAATCGGCTGGAACGATCATCGCCAAAAGTACTATGCTTTACCGACCCGTCTCCATCCTACTGCCTGGACAGGGGATTGTGCCGTGGATTTTATCGATTCTTGGAAGGGTGATCAGCCGTTCTTCTTAAAGGTTTCCTTTGCTCGTCCGCACAGTCCGTACGATGCCCCGGAAGAATTTTGCCGATATTATGAAGATAATCAAAAAAGAATTCCGGCTCCTGTTGTCGGACAATGGGCGCAATCCAACGCAGAACGCGGAAAATCTCATCCGAATGATTTATGGCGCGGGGATTTGGGGGCGCAAGCTCCTTTGGAGGCAAAAATCGGTTATTATGCCAATACTACCTTTATAGATCAGCAGGTTGGACGAATTATTCAATCGCTTGAAAAACGCGGTTTGATGGAAAATACTTTTATTTTAATGACCTCGGACCACGGCGATATGCTGGGAGATCATTATTTATGGCGAAAAAGCTATGCTTATCAGGGCAGTACTCATATTCCGATGATAATCAAATGGGGAAATAAAACCGGTGTGACGGTACCGAAGCACCAAGTAATTTCCAATCCTGTTGAATTGCGAGATGTCGGCGTTACCTTTTTGTCGGTCGCGGGAGTTGATTATAATCCAGATTGGTTTGACGGGAGAAATTTAATGACGTTGTTGGAAAATAACGAGGCTTCCTGGCGAGAATATTTAGATTTGGAACATTCAGTTTGTTACGCCCGTGAAAATCACTGGTCTGCCTTGACGGACGGAAAAATGAAATATATTTTCAATGCGTATAATGGAACAGAACAATTATTTAATATACAAGACGACCCGGGTGAATTAATAAATTTATCAGAGGATGCCGATTATTCTTCGCAACTTAAGTTGTGGAGACAACGCCTAACGGATTTTCTTGCCGTCAGAGGCGAGGATTTTGTTAATCAGGGAAAATTGGTTTTTCCGAGAAAGTCAAATCCATACGGAAAGAATTTTCCAAAATGATGTTCCGTTTGTATTGGAGTTTTTCGGATTCCGCTATTGTATACTGATCCCGCTTGAAATTATCCCGTTTATAAAATAGAATACCAGCCGTTTCATTTCAAATGGAACCAGGTAAGTCAATAACAGAAGAAAGGATTTATCATGTCAGCGAATTGGAAAAATGTCCCCAATGCCTTGTCCGCGTTGCGGGTTATCCTGTCGATTGTATTGTTTATTTTGATCGGTTTGGCGTCTTCCCAATTACCGATGCTGTATTTGGCGGCGTTGATTGTATTTATTATCGCGTCTATTACGGATTTTGTAGACGGTTGGTGGGCGCGGCATTTTCATCTGGTTACCAAACTCGGACGAATTTTAGACCCGTTTGCCGATAAAATTTTGATTTGCGGAACGTTTATTTTCCTGGCTGCTATTCCAGAAATTGGCGACGATCCGCTTGGATTTCCTACCGGATTGCGTCCTTGGGTGGCGGCGGTTATTGTTTGTCGTGAACTTTTGATTACTATATTGAGAAGTTATATGGAAGGGCAGGGGATTGATTTTTCCGCGAAATGGGCAGGTAAATTAAAGATGGGATTTCAGTGTATCGCCGCGATTGCCGCTTTGTTGTATTTAACGTTGCTGCCGTATCAATCGCAACTGCCGTGCGCGTATATTCTCCCGACGATTCTCTGGACGTTGGTTGTTTCCGTTTGGGTTACGGTTATTTCTACAATTCAGTCAGGAATTATGTATATAAATCGAGCGATTCAATTGGGGATTCAGCAGGGGAAACCCTCCGATGAGAATTGAATATTGGAGACGGAACGGGATTGGGTTCAGCGGGATAGAGCTTAACGTGTGTTTTTTCGAGCGCAAGGTATACTGTTTCCGCTTGACCTTTTCCGGTTTGCATAACAAATTTTAGCCGTTTCATTTCGCCTTAATCGGTAAAACGAGGAGCTTTTATTCGTACTGTGGCGAAATCAAAACGACGTCAAGAAGAAAAAGGCACGTAGTCCTGGTAAAATTCTCCCCAATCCCCAATCCCCAATCCCCGGTCGCAGTTTCTTAATCTCTAATTCTCCCTCCCCCCTGTCTGACTGACAGAAAAATGGTATAATACACGAGTTATTTTGATAACAATTGTTTTTTAACTCACTTTAATTACTACAATATTATGATTGAAATTACCCCCAAACACGATTTTTTTATCGGTATAGATTCCGATGGCTGTGCATTCGATACGATGGAATTGAAGCATAAGGAATGTTTTATCCCCAATACGATCAATTATTGGAATATGCAGGGTGTTAGCAAGTACGCGCGCGAAGCCAACGAGTTCGTAAATCTGTATTCCAAAAGTCGTGGTACCAACCGATTTCCCGCCTTGAAAGAATCGGTTGAATGGCTCAATCGCCGTCCTGAAGTTATTGCCCGCGGTATTCATATTGAATTGCCGCAGTCTTTAATCGATTGGATGGGACGGGAAACCAAACTGGGCAACGAAGCGTTAATCAAAGAAGTCGAACGAACCAATGATCCGGGCTTAAAACAGGCTTTGGAATGGTCTCTGGCGGTCAATGAAACCGTAACTAAAATCGTTCGCGGTGTTCCGCCGTTCCCCTTTGTGCGCGAATCGCTTAATAAAGTGTTCTCTCAAGCGGATATTTTAGTGGTTTCCGCGACGCCCAACGAAGCGTTGTTACGTGAATGGCAGGAACATGATATTGCCAAGTACGTTGTAGAAATTTGCGGTCAGGAATACGGCACGAAGAAGGAAATGCTGGTCAACGCCAAGAAATACGCGCCCAATAAATCGTTGATGATTGGAGACGCTCCCGGCGATTACAAGGCTGCATGCGCGAATAATACCCTGTTCTTCCCCATCAATCCGGGCGCGGAAGACGTTTCCTGGAAAAAGTTTTACGAAGAAGGCGCGGATAAGTTCTTCAACGGAACCTTTGCCGGCGATTATCAAAAGCAGTTGCTGGACGATTTCGATGCCTGCTTGCCTAAACTTCCGCCGTGGAAAGTTGTCTGATATTTCTCGCTGATTCGGTATTATAGCCCGCCAATTACGCGGGTTATAATACTGCGGATTTTAGAATGCCGGGTTGGACGGATGTATACGAGGAGCGCGGACGTCCTTGTCCTTCCCGCTTATTTAGTCCTTGAACGGGGGCAGAACGTATACAAATAGAAATATACAGAATCTTTTTCCTAGTGCTTATCGGGTAGGCGATAAAATCGCTGTTCAACTACCGCGCTATGTCCGTTCATAGTAGTCCAACTTGCGGATTGCTTGTCTAAGAGCGTAAAATCCGCGAATAATTCGTCAAGCCAAACGGGATTTTGATGCCTCAGTACCGCTCCTTCTGAAAGTTCAAAAACACCGTACGTACCGTATTTTTCGGCAAAAAGTTTGTATCGGGTCTGATTTCTTTCATCTTGCTGAATCGGGAAATCGCTGTAAAACAGGATACCGCCCGGTTTTAAGACCCGGCGAATTTCCGATACAATTCGCGTCTGCCCTGCGTTTTCGGGAACGCAGGTTAAAACAGCTATCAGACAAACGGCATCAAAGCAGGAATCGGGAAACGGAAGTTCGTCTGTCGTTTGAACCTGCAATTGAAGCCGGGCGTCGATGGCTTGTCCCCGTTGAATCATCGCGGGGGAAATATCAATTCCCTGAACTTTTGTGTAACCAGCGTTGAGCAGTTCCAGACAAGTTCGGCCGTAGCCGCAACCGACATCCAGTATAGTCGACGAGCAATTGACCCATTTCGACCACTTGTCCAACGGCAAAGCGTGAGTAAACGTTTTGCTGGAGGCGGCTTTATCCCAATACCCGGTTTGACAGCTTAGATTCATGATTATTCTGCGATTATTTCCGATATTATATTGACGATATTATATTGACGATATTATTTCAAACGAAAACTCCTGAATAATACGTATACTGAACATACGTCTGTTATAAATTCAATTTGAATCTATATAAACTAAATGTCAGCTAATTTCAAATTTCTGTTCGGTGAAATCTTCCAGTAAATCTTCGTCGGGGTCGATTCCCAGTCCGGGTTCGGACCACGGTTTGATTACCTTGCCGGAATCGGAATCGCTGGGAAAATCAGGTTCAAACAGATTCTGCTCAAACCAGTCCGATGCGTTCCAGTACGGAATTGGATAACAGTTCACGCCGCAGGAACCGGTAAATTTGTTTATTAGTGAATCTTTCGCCTGCCATGCTAGAGAAAGCAACTGACGCGTGCCAAGAGGACTTGTCAGACGATTCCAAATGCGGGATGATAGATTCAAATTTCGGCAATCGGTCAGACGCTGTTTTGAGGCAATCAGTCCGCCGCATTGTTGTGGATTGATGCCGATTATTTCCGCCGCCCCCAAATCAGCTGCGATAGAAATCGCCTGTTTGGAATCGACGGCACAATTTAATCCCAACGGCGCGGTGAGCGAATCCTGAATTTGCGCGGCGGGTATCAGGTCGTTATAGGCAAACGGCTGATCGAAAAAAATCGGATGGTAATCAGAAAATCGATAGAGCAAATCAGCCTGATTGTCCGTCAATCCGCCGTCGAAAGACAGATGAAATTTACAGCCGGATAAAAGTAGCTCATTATATATCGGAAAGACGTTGGAATTTAATCTTAGACGATATCAAAAACGGTATCACAATAAAACTGCCGGAAGAAGATGTTAAAGAAGCTTGGGAAAAACTTGTAAAATTAAATTCAACCGAAGGACTTCTTAAACGTAAATTAACCATCATTGACTTAAGATTAAAAAATAAAGTAATTGTCAAGCTTGGCAAAATTAACGTCAAAAAAGAAA
>CAYZMZ010000102.1:0-9346 GCA_964479655.1 uncultured Planctomycetaceae bacterium | reverse complement strand
CTTGCGTAACCTGCAAAATATCGGTGTACGTAACGGAACTAGTTACTAACAGTTAAATCAAAACGGCGTTGAAATCAAAACGACGTTGGTAGAAAAAATAAGTAGTTATATTAAAACACCTTGAAAACAGAATGAGCTTTGGAGCATTTCAGGGGCAACCAGCAAAAACATTGTATAAAAAGTAATCATAGTATAAAATATACTTTAAGGGATTGTCAGATGAATATTAAACGAAAAATTATTGGCGGAAGTTTGGTTATTTCGCTCTGTGCGGCAGGATTGATGTCCTCTCCGGCAGAAGGGCAAATTCCCTACGTTCAGTCATCTCGACCTTGCGAACAATGTAAGGAAGTACCGCGTTCTCTCGGTGGTCGGGTCTGCATTCCCAATACACAAAATTGGGGTTACAATACAACCACTTGGCGCGTCTGGCCTTCCGAACGTCGTCCGGATGTAACCTTTCCTCAAGTTGTCGGGGCAGAACGCGTACCGGTACCGGCTGGTGTACGTCCAGAGAACTTGCAGCAAACGCGCCCGCAGCGTCAATCGTTGGTCGCTCCTCCGGCTGGCTCGGTAAATCAAGCAGAACCGGAAGCCAAGTTACCGACTATCGACTTCAATCAAAATACCGCTCCGTTTGAGCCGACGGAATTACTTCCGCCTTTGGAACCCGCAGTTCCAGCGGTTACAACTCCGGCAGAAAACCCGGCTGCGGAATCCGTTCCCGCTGAGAAAACCATCACCGCTGAAAAATCGGTTGCTCCGGTAACCGATCAAAGCGGCAATCCCTTGCGTGAGGATGCGTCAACGGGTAGTAATCCTGCTCAGCAACCGGCCTTGGATGCGGGCAGCTTCAACTTTAACAATGCGGTTATTGAACCATCGAATAGCACCGCTCCGACACCGAATTTACTTAAGCCGGTTGACGTTCCCGCTCCTCCCGAGCAAGAGACCGTTCCATCGGACTTCCTGGGCTTACCGCCGCTGACAAAAAACAATCAGACACCGAACAATACGGTACCGAATAATCCGGTACCGGAAGTACCCGTGTTTAATTCAACACCGACTCAAGTTGCTCCCTCTCAGGTTGCGCAAGCCGATATTATGCCGTCAATGGAACCGTTGCCGACAGAGCCGACTGCACAAAGAACGATTCAGGTAAATCCAATGCGTCCGGTGGGAACAACAGCAAATACTTCCGATAGCATGGTTCAGCCGGCGTCCTTGAGTACGGTAGAACCGCAAAGCGGAAATTTGAATCAGGGAATCGATTCCCGCGCGGTGACACCGGAATCGGTTTTAACGGAAAATCCCATGCGTGCAACAGCCGCGTCGGGCGGCAAAGAAGAATTGAAAAACGTTTTTCGTCCGCGTCCTAATCGCAACGCGCAGGCAAAAGCGGATACCGCTCCAGTCGTACCGTCTGCAAAGCCGTCCGCATCAGCTATGCCTGTTTCGGATATTGAACCGTTAGCCGTGGAAGGCTATAGTTTAGTCGATTTAATCAATGCGGAAAAATGGGTGCCCGGCAAAGCGGAATTTGCGGTTGTATATCAGGGACGAACTTACTACTGTGCCTCCAGCGAACAGAAAGACGCCTTTATGGCTGACCCCGAAAAATATACTCCCGTCTGCCGCGGATTCGATCCGATGCTTAAACTCCAGCAGGGCAGAGAGGTTGATGGAAAAGCCGATTATTGTATCGTGTACGGAAAGAAATTGTATATCTTTTCCAGTGCTGATACCATGAAGCAGTTCCGCGAGCATACCAAACAATACGCCCGACAGATTGCTGAACTGGAAAAGTAATCGTTGTAAAATTGAATCCGATAAAATTCAGGACGATTCCTCTCAAAGAGAAATCGTCCTTTTTTATTTGCCGAACGGATTATACTATGGCTACTTGATTTTTCCTATCGACGCCGTTTTGATTTCGCCGACTAAGAAATCTTCTCCCCGTTTTACGGATTAAGGCGAAATGAAACGGCTGAGGTTTGTTATTCAAACCGGGAAAAAGTCAAGTGGAACCAATATATTATCTGAACAGAAACAAAATATTGCCTGGACAGAATAACATCTAAACGTCTTGGTAACAATCGCTTGTTTTTCTGCGTTTTATTCGGTCGATTATTTATACGACTGGGCGTAGACGTCGACAACATCTGCCTCGCTCATTTCAACGCGGTCGCTGGAGAACAAAATTCCCATAACGTCGCGGGAATTACGTGCGAATTTCACAAATTCGTCTGTAGTAATTCCATAATCCGACATTTTCAAATTATCGACTCTGCAGGCTTGTTGAAGTTTGACCAGTGCCGTAATAAAATCTTCCGGCTTTGTAGCATCGGGCATGCCCATAACTTGCGCCATGCGAATAAATCGGTCGTCGCAGGCGTGTTTTTTAATGAAGAAATCGTAATAGGCTTTGCTGATAACGATCAATCCCGCTCCGTGCGGAAGATTGCTATGGTAGGCAGACAGAGCATGTTCCATCGAGTGTTCGCTGGTAATTACGGTTAAGCACATAACGCAGCCTGAAAGCGTGTTGGCAAAGGCAACGTGTGTTCGCGCTTCCAAATTATTGCCCTGATTAACGGCGACGGGTAAATACTTGGCGAGATTTTCAATGGCTGTTAAAGCGTACATATCGCTTATTAAATTCGCCCCTTTGGAAATATAGCCCTCGATGCTATGAAACAGAGCGTCGAAACCCTGAAAGGCGGTAAATTTAGGCGGAACGGTAAGCATTAATTCCGGATCGACAATAGCAATCTTGGGGAATAATGCGGGATCGGATACAAAGGATTTTTCGTTGGTATCTTCCTTGGTAATTACGCCGGCGGCATCGGTTTCAGACCCTGTTCCCGCTGTCGTGGTAATAGCAATAATCGGCAACGGAGCGCAGACAAACGGCAGTCCTTTACCCGTTCCCATCGGATTGTAATCCCAAAGTTCGCCGGGATTGGTTGCCATAATTGCGATTCCTTTTGAGCAATCCATAACGCTTCCGCCGCCTAAAGCGACCAGAAAATCGCAGTTGTTTTCGCGAGCCGCTTTAGCTCCGTCGTTGACGTTGGATACCGTCGGATTGGGCGCAACGCCGTCAAAGACGACCGTAGTTACGCCTGCTTGATGCAGCTGCGATTCCGTTCGTTCCAAATAGCCGTTCGCTCGGGTTGATTTTCCGTTTGAAATAATAATCAACGCTTTTTTTCCCGGCATGGGCAAGCTATGCAGTGAGTTTAACTGACCAGCTCCAAATAAAGTACGTGTAGGAATATACATGTCGTAACAGTTCATAATCGGGGTGTTCCTTAAAGTGTGATAGTCAAGAGCAAGCGAAAACCCCTGCGTTTGGACGAAAAAAATGCTTGTTCGCCGCAGTCAACTTTTCGCATACATCTGACCGGTGAGTAATAATACGGATTCCACTTGACTTTTTCTGGTTTGAATAACAAACCCCGGTCGTTTCTTTCGTTCCCCATCAATAAAACAAAGGGTTGTCTTATTCTGTTCGGGCGAAATCAAAACGACTTCAAAGGAAAAAAGCAAGCAGTCATAATATAAAAATCAAAATACATTCTATTGTAATTATATACCTTCCAGTAACTGTAAAGTCAAGGGGGGGGGAGGCGGAATACTATCCATAAATTTCAAGCTAATTCAAAAAAAGACTGTTGCGCCCATTGCTCTGATACAGAATCGGAAGAATTGGTATCCGCAGGAATAAAATTGCAAACCAGAGCCTCAACGATGGGATGCCGATTACTTTCTTTTGCACCCAGATGGTAAAAATGCTCTTGTGTGATAACATTAAAATGATTCCAATATTTTTCGATGTATTGATTTTCGCGAAAGTCATTGTGATGCCAAGTAGACAAAACAAACCGGCAAGGGGCTTTTACCAACGCTTCGAATAGCATCTGCTCATCTTTTTCAGACCAACCGTTGTAATAATCCGCATGGCGATCTATATAGGGAGGGTCTGCATAGATTAAATCATTTTTTTGTGCACGCGAAATTGTATCCACAAAATTTTGGCAATGAAACTCAAATGTACGAACTTGAAACAGGTTTGTCAGCCAATTGACCTGATTAACGATTTTTGTAATATAAGCGGGGGCAAAGCGTTCTGGTTTACGACAAAAAGGAACGTTAAATTCGCCCTTTTTATTGAAACGAATCATTCCGTTAAAACAGGCTCGATTTAGAAATAAAAAATCCAATTCAGAATGTTCGTTATTAAATCGGTCCCGAATATAATAGTAATGTTTTTCCCCTTCCCGCTTTAGAATATCGCCTTCTGTTTGGAGAAAAGATCGAACAATTCCTGGAGTTACCTTTCGTTTTCTTATGGAGTTATAAAAGTTGATTAAATGGGGATTGGTATCGCACAATAACGCAGTAGAATTTGCCAAATTAAATCCGACCGCGCCCGTCCCCATAAAAGGCTCTATCCATCTTCCGTTATTATCAGGAAAAATAGTACGGGCAATCCATGGAATTAACTTTGTTTTAATTCCTTGGGATTTTATCGGCGGAACAGCAATATGAAACAGGGGCATTGATTTAGTCCTCCTCTGACCCAACAATCAGACTTACGTCGCCATTTCTATAGGAAACGAACTCTTTTAAATTCCGAATCGGCTTGGTTAGCCCGTCTGAATCCGTTATTCTAATTTTCCCGTAATTAATCCAATAATCGTCAAACCAGGTTTCACCCAAGCGCGAAAATATAAATCCTCCTAACCCGCAAACATTCTACCCGATTTTCCTTAAAGTACAAGAGGGAAGTTTTTCAAATTGCTTATCGGCGGAATACCGCCTATAAATTTTGTCTTTTACATTCATAAAAGTCGGTTGTCTGCAAGCGGAGGTATTTTTGAAACGGAATTTGTCTGCTCATACCCCTGTTTTTAGTTGCAAAAAGATATATACTGTTCCGTATTCATGTTTTCTCTGATTGATTTTCATGTACGAACAGGATTTATACTATGACTACGTGAATTTTCCTCTTGACGTCGTTTATGGCGAAATGAAACGACTGGTTTATGTTATGCAAACCGGAAAAAGTCAAGTGGAACCAGTATAAGAGGAATCGTCGGAGAAAAATGAAACATTCCAATTATCGCCGTTTATGCTATGAGTACCGATTCCGAAAATTCCGTTCCTGCCATTGTTCGCATTCCGCGAAAAGATAGCAGCGGTTTGCTGCTAGCTATTCTCTGGATGACCCTGCCGGTATTTCTTGAACAGCTGCTGATTTTACTGGTTTCTACCTCGGACTATTTAATTACCGGTCATTTTTTGAAAACGGGGCATATTGCGGCCATCTGCTCGGCGGGATATATAACCTGGGCGGTACAGAGTTTATTCTGCTTTATTTCCGTCGGAGCGACGGCAATGACCGCCCGGTATATTGGCGGAGGAATCCCGATCAAGGCGAATCGGGCGATGCACCAGGCGTTTCTCGTTGGAGCGGCGATTACTGCGGCGATTTTGATTTTGTGGTTTACCGCCTCTGAACAGGTCGTTCGATGGCTGCAGTTAGAAGGGCAGGCTAGCGATTTCGCGGCTGAGTATCTTTGGATTGTGCTGCCGACAACGCCGTTTGTGATGATTTCCGGCGTGGGGTTATCTTCACTCCGCGGAGCGGGAAATATGGCCTGCGGACTATGGATTATGCTGGTTGTAAACGTAGTAAATATTATCGTCAGCTGGGGACTGGTAATCGGAATCGGTCCGATTCCCTCGATGGGATTTAAGGGCGTTGCTTTGGGAACGGCATGCGGATTCGTCGTGGGCGGGCTTGCAACTTTGTACATGCTATATCGAGGCAGTTACGGTCTGAAACTTCAATGGAAATTATTCGCTCCGGAATGGAGAATGATTTCTCAAATGCTGTGGATTAGTATACCTGCTGGAATCGATATGAGTACGATAATCGGTTGTCAGCTTTGGTTTTTGGGATTGATCAATACCTTGGGGGTAACGGCGTCGGCGGTTCATGGAGTTGCCTTGAGAGTAGAATCGTGGGGTTTTGCGCCGTTGTGCGCGTTTCAGATGACGGCAACCACCTTAACGGGGCAGTTTTTAGGAGCCAAGCGGCCGTCGATGGCGATTAAATCAACCAAGTACACGTTGCTTATCGCGGGATTATTTATTACCTGTGCCAGCCTCGTTTTTTATTGGGGCGCGGATACGCTTCCGTTTATTTTTCTGAAGGCGGATCAAACAAAACTCGCCTCGGCTGCTGCGCCGTTATTACGAATTATTGCCTTTGCGTTGCCCTCCTGCGTGTTTATGATGGTACTGACAGGCGTCTTACGCGGAGCGGGCGATACCCGTGTTCCGATGGTAATTTCCCTGATTGGATTCCTTATCGTTAGAATTGGACTAACCTATTATTTAGCATTCGATAAATTTACGCTGTTCGGACACGAATTTCAGGGATTAGATATGGGCGTATTAGGCGCGTGGATTGGAATGGCGTCCGACATGACAACGCGTGGAATTTTGATGTCCGCCCGCTTTTTACAGGGAACCTGGAAGCGAATAAAAATCGATTGACAGGTCGGTGATTACGCTGATTTTCGCAGGTCGGTGTTGTTACAGGGCGATTTCACGGGAAGGCGCGACCTCGAGCCGGGGAGGCGATTCGGTTACCGCCGGTTGCCGAAAAAGGATTGACATTTCAATATTGCCGATTTTGAATACCGCATTGAACGGAAGTATACGCGGAGGGAAGGCGTCTCGCCTTTCTGCGGTCGTCCCCGGCCGCTTAACGCCATTCGATTTTGAATACCGTCTTGTCCCAACGCCGTTAGGTGTTTTTCTGGAGTGCTGGGAGCAAGCTCCCGGTACTCCAAACGGCTCCGGCTCAGGGCTTCGTGAACTTCGTGCCTTCCCGATATGTATTATTTTACGGGGAACCCCTCCACGGCGGTTGGGCGTTGATACGATTCTCACCGGGGAGTTTGCGGTTATAGATTTCCTACGGCATAGCGAAGTGTATAAGCAGCTAAAAGAGCATCGTAAACAGAATTACAATAATTTGTATGCGCCTGATTCCATAACGCCTGCGCGTCCAAAACCTGCGTATAGGTCGCTAAGCCTTGATTAAACTGGTCTTTAACCAGCCGCAAGTTTTCCTCGGATTGCTGGACCGCCAGCTTGGCAATCGCAATTCGACTTCGGGCAACCTGGTCGTCGTTATACGCTTTTTGAACCTGAAGTTTAATCGCGTTGGCGGCTTCTTCCCGCATTTTAACAACGGCAAAAGCCTCGTGCCGGGTCGCTCGTTCCTTGGCTCGACTGACCCCGTCAAAGGGCGCCCAGGAAACGCCAACGGTTCCCTGTCCGTAGCCGTTGGTTGCCAGGTAGTCGTTTTCGTAATACGTAAAACTCGCTGCGGCGGCTACTTGCGGCATTCTTTCCGCTTTAATGCTGTCCGCTTTCCCGCTTAACGCCTGAGATTGAGCCGCTAACTGGGATAATTCAGGACGTATTTGTACAGCAGTATCCATTAACGCATTGATGTCTAATTGATTATTGGGTAAATCCATTTCAACCAATTTGACCGGTGAATCCATCGGACGCCAGAGCAAGCGGTTATACGCTGCCCGCGCGGTTTTTAGACCGTATTCCGCACGTAAAACGTTTTGCTGCGCCTCGGCCTGAGCGACTTCCGCAGAAAGCATCGCTGTTTTGGTAACCAGTCCTTGATTGAGTAAATTTTTTACGTCTTTCAAATGCCCGTCCAGAGAATTTCGCGCCGCCAAAGCCACCTCGTATAATTTTTCTATCCGTTGAACCATAAAATAGGCTTGCGTTACTTCCAATTTTAAGTTGGACGTGTTGGCCGTACGATCGTAAATCGCCGCTTGAGTAAGCGATTGTCCCGCCTGTTCCAAACTGCTGATTTTACCGCTGGTATAAATCGGAACGACCATCCCAACGCTTGCTGTCCCAAAAGACTGATTGGAAATATTGGTTTCCATATTATGGGGTAAACTGGCGATATTTTGTGCCAAAACGGGTAAGCCGGATTGCATCGCAGCGTAGGCAAAACCGCGTTGGGATTGCGTCATGTCTATATTCATTTTGGGTTCAGTGGACATAACGGTATAACTGGTTTCCGCCACGATTTTCGGAAGTCGGGCGGCAGACGCAGCATCTTTGGTGTACTGCGCCGCCGCGACGGTATTATTACCGGACTGAATCTTTCGGCTGACTGCTACCGCCTCGTCCCACGCCTGAGTCAGACTTTCCTGCCCCAACGCGAGGGAGGCGACGGCTATATTTACCAGTATTATATATGTAAATAATTGAGTTATTTTCATCGAAAACCTCATTTGGTCAAATTGCATAGTTGCACGAATCTGTAAAAATACAGACTTCTATTGGCTTGTATCGGTTATTTTGATAGTAACAATTAAGTAAATATTGACAATAAAATAGATTTTTAGGAAAAGGTAAAATAGGTAAAATGCAGTCGGCAAAATTGAAGAACGAACCAGTCTATCAAGAAACAAGCGAAGATAAAGAAAACGTATGTATCTTCTCTATCTTCACCTGATTTTACGCTCGAAACGAGTTGGACGATAAACACTATTTACCGGGTTTCCAGCTGTCTTTTAAGCTGACGGTTCGATTGAAAACCATTTTTTCCGGCGTGGAATCGGGATCGCAGCAGAAATAGCCGGTTCTTTCAAACTGACATCGATAGCCGGGAGCGACGGTACCTAAAATCGGTTCGACTTTGCAGCCGGTGAGCACTTTCAAGGAATCCGGATTGATCTGTTCCAGCCAATCGCCTTCGACGTCGGCGAGGCTTTGGCATAGCAGCAACTTGTCGTACAGACGGACTTCGGAGTCGATAGCCGAGCTGGCATCAACCCAATGAATTGTACCTTTAACCTTGCGTCCGTCGGGCGACTGACCGCCTTTGGTTTCCGGATCGTAAGTACAAATCAACTCCGTAACTTCGCCGTTGGCGGCTTTAATTACTTCGTTGCATTTGAGGTAATAGGCCCAGCGCAATCGGACTTCTTTATCGGGAGCGAGGCGGAAATAGCCCTTGACGGGGACTTCCATAAAGTCGGACTTTTCGATGTAAATCGTACCGGAAATAGGAATCTGACGCGTTCCCGCTTCGGGGTCTTCCGGATTGTTTACCGCTTCAAGCATTTCAACTTTACCCGCCGGCCAGTTGGAAATTGTTACCTTGAGGGGGTCTAAAACAGCCATAACGCGAGGTGAAATTTTGTTCAAGTGCTCGCGAACGCAGTGTTCCAGCAATCCCATTTCAACCATACTTTCCATTTTATTCATGCCGATTTTCTGG
>CAYZMZ010000101.1:0-9378 GCA_964479655.1 uncultured Planctomycetaceae bacterium | reverse complement strand
ACCTCGGAAACACGGCGCATTTTCGCTCCCGGAGCCTGAGGAGAATCGTAGGTAATAAAATCAATATAGGGTTTATGAACCTTGAGGTCTTCGCATAAATCTTCTCCAGTTTTGGCTTTATGTTCAGCTTTCGCCTTTTCCCAGACTTCCTGACCGCTAACTCCCGGCTTGGATAAAAGTTCATCATACGAACCGATCGCTTCCATGTACCCGGTTTTTTCGCAAACCCAAATCGGAAGCGGCGTTCCCCAAAATCGTTCGCGCGATAAAGCCCAATCGACGTTGGATTCCAAAAAATTACCGAATCGCCCGTCTTTGATATGCTCCGGCATCCAGTTAATTTTCTGGTTGTTTTTCAGCATTTGATCGACAAAAGACGTTGTTCTGATAAACCAGCTCTTTCGGGGATATTGAATCAGCGGGTCTTTTTCCGCACGCCAGCAGAAGGGATATTCATGCAGATACTGTTCCAGATGGAGTAAAATTCCGCGTTCTTTCAGATTGCGGGAAATATCTTTGTCCGCCTCTTTGACCCAACGTCCCTTCCATTGAGCGGCTATATCGGTGAATTTTCCGTCTGGTCCGACGGCACAGATTAAATCGGGACCGGTTGTAATTCCAGCGTCGTCCTTTTTATACCGCTTTTGTTGTTCCTGAAGAACGTTATAATCGTCTTCACCAAAAGCAGGAGCTTGATGAACTAACCCCGAACCGGTATCGATGGTAACAAATTCCGCAGGAATAACTCGCCAGGCGATATATTCTTTGGAACCGTCTAACAATTCACCCTGTTTTTGTCCCAAGGTTTTATAAAAATAATCAAACGGAGGAATATAGCGCAGTCCGATTAGACTTTCGCCTTTGAAAGTTTCGAGAATTTTCGCGGTTTTTTTGAGTTTTCCCGCAACCGTATCTGCCAGCGCAGCCGCAACAACATAACGCTGATTATCGGAATTTCCCGCTTCGTCAACAAATTCGACTAAAACGTAGTCCAAAGAGGGCTTTACGGCCGCAAACTGGTTTGAGGGCAGCGTCCAAGGCGTGGTTGTCCAAACAACTAATTTGGCTCCCTTGAGATAGCCCATTCCAGCGGGAAACTGATTTTCGTCTAGCAAGGGGAATTTGATAAATACAGACGGGTCCGCCACTTCTCGGTATCCTTGTCCGACTTCGCCGGACGACAACGCCGTTCCGCCTTGCGCCCACCACCAAACAATTTTATGCCCTTGATACAATAATCCGCTGTTAAACAAACTTTTTAACGATTGCCAGACCGATTCGACGTAGCTTTTATGATACGTAACGTAGGCTTCGTCCAGATTTACCCAGAATCCCAGCCGCTGCGTCAGGTTTTCCCATTCGGAAATATAGCGGAAAACGCTTTTCTGACAGAGTTGAACAAAAGGTTCGATTCCGAAATTTTCTATATCTTCCTTGGAATGAATCCCCAATTCCTTGCAGACTTCCACTTCAACCGGCAGTCCATGCGTATCCCAGCCGGCTTTGCGGGAACAGCGAAATCCCTTCATCGTTTTATAACGGGGAAATAGGTCTTTAATGGAGCGGGTAAGACAATGCCCCGGATGAGGCATGCCGTTGGCCGTCGGCGGACCTTCAAAAAATACGAACGAAGGCGCATTTTTCCGAAGTTCCAGCGATTTTTCGTAAATCTTGTTCTCTGACCACCATTTTACCAGGTTTTCTTCCTGTTTGGGAAACGATATTTTATCGACCGGTTTAAACATGTTACAATTACTGCAATTAAAGGGACTTAAATTCGATTGTTGTTGCCAACACAAACTATGTTGAAATAAAAATATAGACGCAATAAAACAGTTTCATGGAAGAAAACTATCAATCTATCCTGTATTAATACAACAACTTTGGTATTATACGATAAACCCAAGATATTTCAAGGAGCTACCCCCCCTTGTTATTGTTAATTGATATTATAGAATAAATGTTACCTTGTATTTTATAGGAGTATGTACAAATGAAAATTTCTACTCGCGGTCGGTACGGTTTGCGAATATTGTTGGACATTGCGCTTTACAGCAAAGACAAACCTCGTATAATCCGGGAAATCGCCGAAGCCCAATCCATGTCGGAAAAATACATCAGCCGTTTAGTAATAGATTTACGCAAAGCGGGATTGATTTCTTCCGTTCGCGGAGCTTTAGGCGGATTCAAACTAGCCAAAGACCCCAAAGATATTTCTCTTTTGGATACCTTGGAAATTTTAGAAGGTCCCATAAATATCGTGGAATGCGTTCGTAACGCCCAAGCCTGCGAACATCAGTTGCTTTGCTCAACACGTCAATTATGGGAAACGGTAAATAATCGTATTCGAGAATCGCTGGCGGAATTTACGCTGCAAGATATTATCGATAAACAAATATCCGTTCAGTCTCTAACCCAAATTGACTACTGTATTTAGGATATACGGGTTCCGCTTGAAATTTTCCGTCTTATATTACCATAAACCAGCGGTTTCATTTCGCTTTAATTGGTCAAACAAAGGGTTGCTTGATTCTGGAGGGGCGAAATCAAAACGGCGTCGATAGGAACAATCGCGTAGTTATAGTATAACTTGTTTTCGCGGAGTAACAACCAGGCAAAAACGTCTGACAAAGGGGGCTTGACCTTCAACTTCCCCTTCAACCGATAATCGCCATAAAACGCGATTATGCGCGGCTTCAAATGAGTGCATCGCGTTTTCCGGAATCGTCAATTCCATCTGTTTTTCAAAATTATCTTCCGGTAAAACCATAAAATCGGATTGTGAAAATAAGGTACTTTTGTATACAGTTGTTTTTTCTTCTCGGCTGTCGGTTCCGTAAGTAAAGACAACTTCTTCTTCACAAACCAGATTAACGGTTAGATATTTAAACTGATGCGCTCCGAACTGAATCAGCAGAACTTGGGCCGACTGTCCGGGATATAGCGGCACCTCGTCCATTTCCAGCAACGTCGGCGCAACAGCTGTTGTCCGCTGTAAATTATGCAGAAAATAGGCTATCAGACCAACCCAAATCAGGACGAAGGGAAAAATAAAGCCGGATAGCACCCAGTCTGGACGATTATCCAAAAATTTACCTACGGCAACCGAGGCAAACAACAACGATAAAATTCCCCATGCCGCGCATAAGGCCAGCAATACGCCCATTCCCCATAAAGGCGAATTATCCAGCGGAAGCCGGTATTTTAACTTTACTCCGGGGGAATCTACAATCGTTTGTATGGAGGGCAAAGTAGGGCAGGTTTGTTCTTCAATATCCGTTTCAGATTCGGAAGCGTTTTCTGGCGATATGGTATTATTTTCCGCAGACGGGGAAATAGCCGATTGCGAAAAATGAACGGTCTTTTCCCTGGAATGTCCGCCGTGATGAATAAATAAATGAATCAACGGACCTAAACCGATTAAAACCAAAGAAAGCGGAACAATCAGTAGAAATATATTTGTCCACGTCCAGCAGCAAAACAGTACTGCCCGACTGGGAGTATGAGGGTCATACCAGCAAATAAACCTTTTTTGCGGTTGAAACGGACGAAGTAAATCTTCCGCGTCTGACTTTTGGTAAACGAATCCGCCGTTTTGAAGCGTGTTGAAATCATACGTCCAGATTTTATATTCCGTAATTTTTTTATCTTGCGGATTGACAAGCTGATATTCTATTTGAACTTCCGGTCTGAACAGTTTCGTGCTTTTTGACGGAACGATTCGGGTATTAACCACCGAGCATTCCGTTCGTTGGAACTCTTCCAGAAGCCGCCATTCAGGCATGATAACCCCAAAGAAAAGCCAGAGCAGTCCGACTAAACCTCCCAGCGTAAAGCATAACGCGGTCCCCGCCTCTATCCAAATGCCGGAATGGCGATCTGAGGGCGTGATTCGATCTTCGATTTTTAAAGCTTTCAGGTTCAGACGAACTGCCATAACTATTTATACTACGACTACGTGATTTTTTCTTCTTAACGTCGTTTTGATTTCGCCTCCAGAATCAAAAAACTTATTTTACCGATTGAGGCGAAATGAAACGACTGATGTTTATACTACGACTACGTGATTTTTTCTTCTTGACGTCGTTTTGATTTCGCCTCCAGAATCAAAAAACTTATCTTACGGATTGAAGCGAAATGAAACGACTGATGTTTGTTATACAAACCGGAAAAATCAAGTGTAGCCAGTATATCAGGCAAACCGGAAAAAGTCAAGTGTAACCAGTATATCAGGCAGCATCCCGATACAGGTGTCGGGAATTACGATAGAATCCGATTTTTTCCAGTGCGTCATACACTTCGTCAAGCGTTTTTTCCCCAAAATTGGAAATGCTTAACAATCGGGTTCGAGTGCTGTTGAGAAGATCATGAACGGTAAAAATACCTTGTTCTTCTAAACAATTGGTTGTACGAAGCTGGAGTCCAATTTCAGCTGTGCTTAAACGCAGTTTGCGTTGTTTTTCTTCATCAGCAACAACTTCAGGACGGAGCGGAATGCGAGTAGACATGAAACCTCCATGATTTACGGGTGTAACAGATCGAAAAATGTTCCAGGAACATCATATTCCTTTTACGGGAATCATCTTCGACATCCAATACTCAAATATCGAATGTTCCTATTATAGCAAATATAGGGGGGGTATGGCAAGACCCCTTGGGCATATTTTTTGCCAAAAAGTAGTTTAGTTAAAATAAACAGTATGGCTAATTTTTCGCGTCTTGCGCCAGAAAACACCGAACTTGGTGCGCGTTTGCTTCCGAACCAATATTGATTAATTCAGGAGCTTGAGAGGAACAGCGCGGGGTTGCGTACGGACAGCGCGGATGAAAATGACACCCCTCCGGCGGATTGATGGGACTGGGAACATCGCCCTGCAAAACAATCCGATTTTTCCGTCGGCTGGCGTCTACGGTAGGAATAGCTGAAAGTAACGCCTTTGTGTACGGATGTATCGGGTTATCGTAAAGCGTGTCTTTATCCGCCATTTCGACGATTTTACCCAAATACATAACAGCTACATGGTCTGATAGATATTCTACCACCGATAAGTCATGGGAAATAAATAAGTACGTGAGGTTATATTCATCTCTCAAATCGGCTAAAAGATTGATTATTTGCGCTTGAATAGAAACGTCCAAAGCGGAAATCGGTTCGTCCAGAACAATAAATTTGGGATTCAACGCCAACGCTCTGGCGATACAAACCCGCTGACGCTGTCCGCCGGAAAATTCATGCGGATACCGGTTAATATAAGAGGGATCCAATCCGCATTTTTGCAGCGTTTGACATACAATTTCTTTGCGTTCGGACGCTGTATACCCCCCCTGAACAATTAGTCCCTCTTCAACGATACTTTGGATTGTCATGCGGGGATTAAGCGATCCGTAGGGGTCTTGAAAAACAATTTGCATATTTTTGCGCAGTTTACGCATCGCAGACGACGGCAAGGATACAATATCTTGACCTTGAAAAAGAACCTTGCCCGAGGTAGGACGAATCAGACGCAGCAACGTTCGCCCGGTTGTCGTTTTACCGCAGCCGCTTTCGCCCACCAAAGACAGCGTTTGTCCCTCTGGAATATCGAACGATACGTCGTCTACCGCATGAACGTTGGCGACTACCCGCGAAAAAATCCCCTTGCGAATAGGGAAATATTTTACCAAATTCTCAACGGAAAGTAACGGAACTGCTGTTGACTGAGTATTATCCATTTATAATAAAAAAACTACTTGTATAAAAATTTACATAAAATATACGAACCTGTTTCTACTGAACAGGGTTATTTCCCCGTAGTCAAAACAGGTGATTATAATTTCATCGATTCGGAATATAGACTCATTCGACTCGCTTGGACGGTCGTCTTAATCGCCAGTCGTTCTGATTCCGTATCCCCGTGCTATCGGGATTTTATACTATGACTACTTGAATTTTCCTCTTGACTCCGTTTTGATTTCGCCTGACCAGATCAAGCAACCCTTTGTTTGATCGATGGGACAAAATGAATCGGCTACGGTTTGTTGTATAAACCGGAAAAAGTCAAGTGAAACTAGTTTATAATAAAAATCGGAATTATTCAATATCAAAATGACATCGAATACTGTGATTTTCGGAAATCATGCGTAATTCCGGTTCTTCAACCTTGCATTTTTCCTGACAGTACGGACATCGTGCGTGAAATTTACAGCCGGGAGGAAATTGCGTCGGCAACGGAACCATTCCAGGAATCGTATAGAGCCGTGAATGCTTGCCTGCACTTAATTCCGGTCTGGATTTAAGCAATCCGAGCGTATACGGATGCTTGGGAGACGCAAATAATTCGTCCGCCGGTGCTTTTTCAACGATTTTTGAAGCGTACATGACAGCAACCTCGTGAGCCGTTTCCGCGATAATTCCCAAATCATGGGTAATAATCAGAATCGACATGCCAAGCGTTTCTTGTAAATGACGCAGTAGATCGAGAATTTGCGCTTGAATCGTGACGTCCAACGCAGTTGTCGGTTCGTCGGCGATCAGCAAATCCGGCTTGCAGGATAACGCCATGGCAATCATCGCCCGCTGACGCATTCCGCCTGAATATTGATGAGGGAATTCTTCTGCCCGCCGAGCGGGGTCGGGAATACGGACTTTATCCAGCATATCGACGGCTATATCCCATGCCTGTTTACTGGTCAGATGGGGATTGTGAAGCTGAACCGCTTCTACAATTTGATAGCCAACCGTAAAAACCGGATTCAAAGACGACATCGGTTCCTGAAAAATCATGGCGATTCGCTTACCGCGAATTTTACGAATTTGCGCCTCCGACATTTGAACCAAATCCACGCAGGACGAAGTCGGCGAAGCGGCAGACGGCGTGCCGGACGAAGCAGACGAATCGGGCAGGGCGGACTGGTCAGACGCCGTTGTTTGCGTGTCCTGCGGCGAGGCGGTACAATTATCGTACAGGAGAATTTCGCCGCCGTCTATTCGTCCAGGCGGGGATACCAGTTGCAAGATTGACATCGCAGTTACGGACTTTCCGCACCCGCTTTCGCCAACCACGCCCAGCGTTTTACCAACTGGAATCGATAGACTTACGTCGTCAACCGCTTTGACAATACCGCCTTCGGTATGAAAATACGTCTTCAGATTTTTTATTTCTATAAGGTTCATAATATCTGTTTAAGCAATAAGAGGCTTTTGACAACGAAACAAATAAATACCGGTATTCAAAACTCTTTGAGAGGCGAAAAACGAAATGCGTTAAACAAGTTATATAACCTGCCGCGCTTTTCTAATCTATATCGAAAACCCCGTTGCCCGCAGAACCATGCCCAAAAATAAGCGTTAGCAATTCGTTTCGGGAGGAAGGATTGTTCATAAAAACCCCCTTTAACGAAGAAGTAACGCATTTTGAACCCGGTTTTCGGACTCCGCGCATGGTCATACAAGTATGAACCGCCTCAACTATAACCGCAACGCCGCGCACGTTTAATTCTTTTACAATCAGCTTGGCAATCGTTTCAGTCATTCGTTCTTGAATTTGCGGGCGGCGAGCTACGACTTCAACAACTCTGGCTAACTTGCTTAACCCGATCACTTTACCGCCGGGAATATACCCAATATGGACTTTTCCGAAAAACGGCATCAAGTGATGTTCGCACATACTGGTAAACGAAATGTCCTTTACCAGTACAACTTCCTGATATTCTTCCGTAAAAAACTTTTTCAGATGGACTGCGGGATCTTGTTCCAAACCCGCAAAAATCTCTTCGTACATTCGTGCGACACGAGCCGGAGTTTCCAGCAGTCCTTCCCGATCCGGGTTTTCACCTATCGCCAAGAGCATTTCGCGTACAGCGCGTTCGATTCGTGGTTTATCTATCATTTGATTAAATTAAAGCCGTATTTTCTGGGTATCCGTATAAAATATTGAAGTTTTCAACCGCCGCTCCGGAAGCTCCTTTAACCAGATTGTCAATACAACTGAGGGTCATAACCCGGTTGCGAACCACGCGAACGGTAATATCGCAGAAATTGGTGTGAGCGGTCGCTTTTACATTCGGCAGATCGTCCAAAACCCGAACAAACTGTTCGTTTTTGTAGAAATCGCGCAGACAACCGATCAATTCCTGTTCTGTAGCTGGTTTGTCGGGCAGAGAATACGTTGTAGTAAAAATCCCCCGATCCATGGCAACCAAATGAGGCGTAAAAATAACATGCGGTAAAACGCCGGTTTTACGAGCGATTATCTGCTCTATTTCAGGGCGATGTCTATGCGTTCCGACGGCATACGCCTGAAAGTTTTCGTTTACCGAACAGTACATATTCCCCGCTTTAAGCGATTTTCCCGCGCCGCTGGTTCCGCTTTTACTATCGATGATAATATCGTCTGGTTTAATATATCCGTTTAACAGCAAAGGAGTAAGCGGCAGAATAGAAGACGTCGGATAGCAGCCCGGGTTGGCAACCAGATTCGCTCCCTTGATTTGATCCCGGAACAATTCCGGCAAGCCGTAAGGCGTATGCCCCAGCCGAGCGGGATCGGGATGAACTTCGCCATACCATTGAGTAAACGTTTCTGCGTCGTCAAGCCGGTAATCCGCAGACAAATCGATTACTTTCAAACCCCGTTCCAGCAACCCTGGTACGCGGTCGGCGGAAGCTTTATGAGGCAGACAGCCAAACACGCAGTCGGCGCGGGCGGCTAATTGGTCGTCGGTAAGCGGTTCCAGATACAAGTCCAGCAATCCCCTCACGGACGGATGTACGTCTGCTACGTGCGGACGGTCTTCGCTTCGTGTTGTCAGCGCGGTTATTTCCGCGTAGGGATGTCGGGCAAAAAGATGAATTAATTCGCTGGCTGTAAATCCGGTCGCTCCTAAAATAGCGACCCGTGTTTTTGACATAATATTTTCTCCTTAATTACAAAAACGACTCCCGCTGATTATAACAAATTTTAGCTATTGTTCAAGGAGTAAGAAAAAAGCCGGGGATTGGAGATTCGTCTATCCCACAAGTTGATAAAATAGAAATCAGTTAAAACAGATAATATATTGTAATTTATCATCTGTTTTGATAATTAATATTAGTTTTCGTTGCTTTTTAAAACTTTTTCAACTATTTTCTACTTTTTTTACGATTTTCCCCATTTTTGACGTGGAATTTTTCAACTTTAGTTCCTTATTATAATAGAGGGATATTTCTAAACCCCGTAAAAATAGGGCTATTTCTTATTCCGCTCCAAAATTACTCCACTGGAATTTAGGAGCGGAAAAACACCGTTTAAGCCCTGAAAATACGGGGTTTTTCTCAATTTTTGAAATTTTGATTATTCTTGTTGTTTTAAAAGCATTTTATAGTATACAAAAGGGTTTATATACCTTATATAAAACACG
>CAYZMZ010000100.1:0-9520 GCA_964479655.1 uncultured Planctomycetaceae bacterium | reverse complement strand
GGTTATTTAAATAATAGGCGGAACTCCCGTTGGGGTTAGTTGTAACCCATCTATTGTTATCACCCGCACTGCTATTGCTGGCATTATAGTTTTTATAGTAGTTCGCGTTGCCTGCTGTATCCAGACAAATAACCTTATTTGCATAAATCAAGTCTGCAAACGCCGTTGGAATCGATAGCCAAAACGAAATTGTTGCCAAAAATAAAACCGCAACACGTAATAGGTCTATTCTTTTCGTCATTATAATTCTTCTTTTCAAAAAGGGGAACGGAAAACCTATATAACTCAACCCATCCATTATAACCTATTTTTTCCAAAAGTCAAGAAAAAAATAAATTATTATTGCGGGTATACCAGATTTTTGCCCCTTTTATCATGTTTGACTAGTTATATAAGTAATATGTAACAGATAATTTGTGAATAAATGACCTTTTTTGAGAAACAGTACCGATTATTTGAGTATTCTTGTTATTTCTTCGGCTATTCTACCCATCTTAATAAAATTGCTATTGCCGAAATCACGAAAATAGTAGAAAATAGGGACTAGCCTGCGTACTTCGCTTTGACTATTCTATTGCTAAATGACTTCGCAACAGAATAGAGCGTTTTTCGTGCCAGACCAATTTCCAAAACGTATACCAGTTCCACTTGACTTTTTCCGGTTTGAATAACAAACCACAGTCGTTTCATTTCGCCCAATCAATAAAACAAAGGGTTGTTTAATTCTGTTCGGGCGAAATCAAAATGACGTCAAGAGAAAAAATCAAGTAATCATAGTATAAGTACCCGTATTGATAAGAAAGCGTCCGTATTAATTAATATGTCAGAAAATAATAATCCCCCTGCGTCCGAATCGACTTCTCCGCCCGCCTCGATGGACGAGCTGTTCGATCAGGCGGAAAATGCCTTGAATGAACTCCAGCACGAATCGGCTTTGCCGCAAGAGACCGAAAAACCGGTGGATATAAATAGAATCCTTTCAGTTGTTGGTTCTCAAGACGGAGCGGTAAATTTGGATGCCGTGCGCGATATAGAATTGGACGTCCGTATTGTACTCGGCGAGGCGGAATTAACCATGGAGGAAGTAATGCGCTTGCGAAAAGGCTCCGTAGTTACCCTCGACGCTAAAAACAACGACCCGGTTAGTATCGTCGTCAACGGACAGGTGATTGCCAAAGGCGAAGTACTCGAACGAGGCGGAAAATACTGCATCCGTCTGCTGGAAATCATGGGAAACAAATGAATCGATTCCGCAACATACTTCTATCGCTGTTTTTCCTGGTTGTACTCAATACGGCTGAATGGGGATTCTGCCAAAATTCCGCCTATCCGCCGCTGTCTGCCCCGACAGAATCCACCGTTTCAAACGTCAACTCCGGATCGCCGTCTGGTCTATGGATATTTGTCAACGTATTAGGGTCTTTAGCCATGGTAATCGGATTGTTTTGTTTGCTGATATGGATTCTGAGAAAAACGCAAACAGGCGCGGGAAAACAACTGCCGTCTACGGTTATCGGCCTTTGGGGACAATCAGTTTTAGCTGGCTCGTCGGTATTTCTGATTTCTATCGGAAAAAAACTGATTCTGGTCGCCAATTCCAGCACCGGATTAAGAACGCTGTGCGAAATTACCGACGAATCAGAAATCGAGAAAATTCGCCTGGAATGCGCGTCCGGCAATCAGGATTCTCCGATTTCAATATTCGCCCGATTTAAACAGAACCTCCGTCAAGAAAAGCAGTCGGAGGCAAACGGATGAGTATTGCTCAATTATTGCTGCGCCGCTTTTTTACGATACTGTTACTATTAACAATAGTATCCTTTTGTTCTGCTCAAACGCCGCAGCCCATTCCAGAAATACCGACGACGATATTGGATTCCCCGTCCGTTAAAAACGATCGGATTATCAAACCGACTGCCGATTCGATGCCTTTGTTATCGACGGATTCCCAGTTGGAATCAAAATCGTCGCCCGATTCGCAAGTACAAAAGCCGTTAGATTCAACCGCAGACGATTCAATAGTAGACGATACAATAGCAAGTCCGTCGCTTTCAGACAATTCAACGTCCGACAAATCGTTTTCGTTAGAAAACCTGCCGGTCAGTTTAACGTCGCCCTCTGGTATGATGGGGTCTGTTCAGTTGATTTTAACGCTGGGTATTTTTACTCTGGCTCCCGCTATTTTAATTATGACGACCAGCTTCGTGCGCGTTGTGGTTGTATTGGGATTGCTGCGTCAGGCGTTGGGGGTTCAAAATCTGCCCCCGCAACAGGTAATTACGGGCTTGGCGTTGTTTATTACTTTGTTTGTAATGTATCCTGTTGGAGAACAAGTGTACAACGATGCTTTAGTTCCCTATCAGAATAAACAGCTGTCTTTACCTCAGGCTTGGACTGCCGGAATTACTCCGGTACGGCATTTTATGAGTAATCAGATTCAAAAAGCCGGCAACGATGCCGATGTTTGGCTGTTCTGGAAGGCAGACCCCGACGTTCCTACCGGAGCGGCGGCAAGTCAGCTTACCTATCAGGACGTTCCGCTGCGAGTTCTGATTCCCGCTTTTATGATCAGCGAACTAAAAATCGCCTTTTTATTGGGCGTGAAATTATTTATCCCCTTTTTAATCGTTGATTTTATTGTATCTGCGATTACGGTTTCCATGGGAGTTATGATGCTGCCCCCAGTTATGATTTCCCTGCCGTTAAAACTGCTGTTGTTTGTTATGCTCGACGGCTGGCATTTAACGGTACAAATGTTACTGACCAGTTTTGGCTAGATCGGAGTCTTTCCAGACGACGATTTTTATCGCTTTCAAACCGAGATTTTCAATTTTGAATCAGATGGATAACGAATCAATTATTAGCCTGGGACAACAGGTTTTACTGCTGACGCTGACCTTGGTCAGTCCGGTACTGTTAATCGGACTGGTAATTGCGATGATTACCGGATTTTTCCAGGCTTTAATGCAGATTCAGGAACCGACAATAGCCTTGGTAATACGACTGCTATCGATGTTGACCGCGTTATTGCTGCTGTTGCCGTGGATGGTACAAACGTTAATCAGTTATTCGACGAATCTGATAATCGGATAATCGGCTTGAAATCCATCTGGGCTAAAACGTCTTTTTCCAAATCGACGCCCGGCGTTAATTCTATCAATTCCATGCCGGAATCGGTAAGCTGAAATACCGCCCGTTCAGTAATATACAAAACCGGCTGCCGGATTTCTCGGGCGTATTTTCCGCTGAAAGTAATCTGTTCTACGTGATCGACGAATTTGCGAACGGTTCCCTCTCGGAGAATATTTAACTTTCCCTCTGTATACTGAACTTTTAATCCCCCTGCGGTAAACGTTCCGCAAAAGACGACTTTTTTTGCATTTTGAGTGATATTGATAAATCCACCGCAACCGGCTATTTTCGGACCGAATTTACTGACGTTTATATTGCCGTATTGATCGCTTTGAGCCAATCCGAGAAAGGCGACGTCCAACCCGCCGCCATCGTAAAAATCGAACTGTTCGGGCTGCGATATAATACAATCGGGATTTAACGCCGCACCGAAGTCGCCGCCGCGCGCCGGAAAACCGCCGATAGTTCCCGCCTCGGTTGTTAAAACCAAATCCGACAATCCCAGTTCTGCCGCCGCCGCACTGATTCCTTCCGGCATGCCGATTCCCAAATTGGTAATCGTTCCGGGAGATAGCTCTTTCGCCGCACGGAAGGCAATTAGTTTTCTTTCGTTCATTTCAAGCGGAGGCAGCGCACTAATCGGAACCCGGCTTTCCCCCGAATATCCCGGATTATATACCGTGGTATTGGTCATCCAATGATTAACCGGATCGGCAACGACAATCGCGTCTACGTAGATTCCGGGAATCTTTACGCTTTGCGGATTTAACGGCTCGTCTGAAATTCGTTCGACCTGAACAATAACCTTTCCGCCTGAATTTTTCGCCGCCTGCGCCATAGCTGTTACTTCCAGACAGACCGGCTCCTTTTCCAAAGAACAATTCCCGTTTCTGTCGGCTGTCGTTGCCCGCAACAGAACAACGTCGATTTTAAACGCCTTGTACAACAGTTTACGTTGACCGAGCACGTCAATCGATTCTACCACCGAACCGCAATCCCAGGCTCGTTGATTCAGACGACCTCCCTGTAAACGATCGTCAACAAATGTACCTAGTCCTACGTGAGTAATTGTTCCCGGCTTTCCTGCGGCAATATCCCTATACAAATGAGCTATAACGCCCTGCGGCAGGTTATATCCCGCCATTTTATTTTCCAAAATCAACCGCTGAATATCGGGAGCCATGGCAAAATGACCCGCAATAATCTTGCCGATCAAGCCTTCAACCGCTAATCGATTCATGCCGCACCCCGGAGACGTTCCATCTCCCTGACCTGCGCAATGAACGACGGTTAAATTAGACGGATGACCGGTTTTAAGATACGCTTCTCTGAGCGCAATAAGCAGCTGTTCGACTTTCATCAAGCCGATAAAGCCCTCGACTGCAACGGTCATATTATCTTTAACAAACAGCTCTATTGCCTGAGAAGCGGTTATAACGGGTGGTTTCATAATTATTGCAAACAGAATGAATTTCGATAGATACGGATTTCAATTGATATTATGTATACTTATACTATACTTGTTCCACTTAAAATTTTCCGGCTTGTACTATCATAAAACAGCCGTTCTACTCCGCCCCAATCGGTAAAGAGCAAGTCAATTACCGGGGCGAAATCAAAACGGCGTTGCGGGAAAAATCAGGTGATTATAGTATAAATTATTGCCAAGCCAGTTCGCTCCAATGCGGGTCCAAAACAGCCAGCAATTTTTTGAATCGGGCGTATTTCTTTTCGTAGACCGCCGCTTTGCTTTCATCGGGCTGATAGGTTTGCGAAAATCGAACCACGTTTTTACAGGCGGATTCACAATCGGGATAAACACCCACCGCAACCGAGGCCGCAATCGCCGCACCCAGCGCGCCCAATTCAGAACCGTCGGGAATTCGAACAACGGTTTGAAAAATATCGGCGAACATTTGGCACCAAATAGGACTTTTTGCCGCGCCGCCTGCCAGCAAAATCGGATTCGGCATTTTCCGGAACTTCAGCAACCGCTCGATATGCCAATAATGAGCGAATACAATCCCCTCACAAACCGCCCGCATAATATGCCCGCGTTTCTGCCACGCGTCCAGCCCGAAAAAGACGCCTTTACCGTCCATGTTTACTGGACAAGAATACAGATATGGCAAAAAGATCGTTCCGCAGTCTTCCGGCTTCGTCATCGCGATTTCTTCATTCATCAAATCATAAATAGACTTGCCGTTGTTCTGCGCAGCCAGCATCAATTTATCACCCTGAAAGAAACTGTTAAGTACCCATTCCAGATTACTAGCCGAAGTCGCGCTTCCTTCGAGCATCAAATAATAACCGGGAATACTGTACAGAGTTGTCATAAAAATATCTTTGCTGACAACGGGCGTTTTGGAAATATACTGATTATTTCCCCATGTACCGGAAATCAGACAGAGCGATTTTTCGTCTGTCATTCCAACGCCCAGTCCTACCGCGTCTATATCAAACATACCTCCTGCGACGGGGGTTCCTTCGATTAAACCGGTCGCTTTGGCGGCGGCTTCGGTTACCTTGCCGCAAATTTGTGTCGATCCAACCAAGTCCGGCAACAGCCGACTCATGTCTTCTATGCCCCATACTTTGAGAATATCGTTGTCCCATTTGCCGGTTATATTGTTGAGCATACTGGTTGCCGAGGCATCGGTAATTTCCATGTTGGCAATTCCCGTTAGACGATACCGAATCAGGTCTTTAATCATAAACATCCATTTTGCTTTTTCCAGCAATTGCGGATTATGATCTTTAAACCAGCGCAGCAATGCGTTCGGCTGAGCGGGCCAAATCGCCTGCGTGGTTCTGTCCAGTACCGTATCAAGCGTTTTGTCTTGATTCCATTTTTCAATGTATTCTTTCGCGCGCGTATCGGTTGAACGGATGCCTACCAGCGGAGCGCCGTATTGATCGACCAAATACATACCGTTTCCATGCCCCGTGCAGGCAATACAAGCTATTTCGTGAGCGTCTATTTCAGCCTTTTCCAAAGCACCGCGAATCGCTCGGACGTTGCTTTCCCAAAGCTGTTTAACGTTCACTTCTTCCCAACCGTATTGCGGATGAAGCAATTCAACCTTTTCTGAACATACAGCCACCTGACGGCAAAACTGATTGTAAATCGCCGCCTTGGTCATCGTTCCGCCGTTATCAATTCCAAGAAAATACATAATTATGGGGGGGATAGAAAGTAAGAGGGGTTACAAATTATACTACGACTGCTTGATTTTTTCAGCAAGAATAATCAAGGAAAAATTTTGCGTACAAGTAATTTTTAGATTACCTGTACGCAATAAAACAAATGAACTATTTGTTCAAATCACAGAACATTTCGTATGCCTGTTCCGGGGTCGCGTTGTCATGAACAACGTGATTGATTGCCTTGAGCATGGCAACCGGGTTTTCGGACTGGAATACGTTTCGTCCCATATCGACGCCGGAAGCTCCCTGCTGAAGAGCTTTGTAAGCCATCGTTAAAGCGTCCTTTTCGGGCAATTTCTTTCCGCCGGCGATAACAATCGGAACCGGGCAGCCGGCTGCGACTTCTTCGAAGCCGTCTTCGACAAAGTACGTCTTAACAACGTGTCCGCCTAATTCAGCAATAATACGAGAGGCCAAACCAAAGTAACGCTTATCGCGAGCCATTTCTTTTCCAACCGCCGTAACACCTAATACCGGAATTCCGTACTTGTTGCCCCAGTCTACCATCTTAACAAAGTTTTCGATGTTGTTGCGTTCGTTTTTAGAACCAATGCAAACCTGGACTGCCATGGCGGTAATATTCATACGAATAACGTCTTCGATGTCTACACCGATGCATTCGTTGACGAAAATATTTTCGTCCAAAATAGAAGTTCCCGCAGAGCAACGCAGCGCAACAGCCTTATTGCAATCACTGGGAATAGAAGTACGAAGTGCACCGCGGGTACACATCAAGCAGTCGGCGTAAGGAACCAAGGGGGTAATCGAAACGTCCATTCTTTCCAAACCCGTTGTCGGGCCGTAGGCGTAACCGTGATCGAACGCCAACATAACGGTATGACCGGATTTCGGATTGAACATTCGAGACAACCGAGACTGCATGCCCCAGTCATACTGATCCAATCCTTTCAAAAAGAAGCTGTGTTTTGCAGCTGGAACGTCGGTATAAAAATTCTTTTCCTTCTTACTGGTATCTGCGCCTGGCATAATAAACTCCTGTCAAATATTAAAGGTTAAACGCGATAGACGGGGGATTCTTTTGAAAACCCACGTTGTTACCATTAGTCTGTTAAACTAAACCATGACAAGCATTATACATTAAAGGATTTCTTTGTCAAAGGTGGTTAAAAATAATTAATAATTTATTAAGTCGTTAATTGATATATTTCATATTATACAGACATTATATTTTTAGCAAAGAATCTTTCATCTTAAGATTCAATTTATCCTAACTATTTGCTCATAACCTTCCAAAACGGTCTTATAGTTTGTATTTTAAGTCGAAAAACGTATACTTTTTCTCTTGTTTTTGAATGATATTTCAGAATCAATATGAAAACAATCTATCATCTCTTGCCCCCTATTACACGGGAAAAATACGGGATTATTCCTATTTCATGTCGTAAACTGAACTTATATTTTTTTCAAATTTTTTTGACGGATTACGCGCCGGTTACGTCGTTGATTTAGGGGATAAATTCAATTCGGACATTTTTCTTGAATCTGCGGGTGCGAGACAGGGGGCGAGCCGCTCATTTTGCCCGATTCTTTTTCGCCTGGTCAGGCAGAATAAATTCCGCTTTGGGGGAACCGCAAGGCTGATTTTGGTAATCGCCCAACGACCCGTCCCCGTTCTCACCTCATTTTTGATGCGGTACTCAATCGACAACCCGCATATTCTACTCTGATTATAAGACAAATATCGATGGCAGGGCGAGATAAGAAAATTTGTTACGGGATTGCGCGCTATAATATTATGCTTATCCTATTCATCGAGATTTTTGTGATCGGTCGGCGTTTTTGCGGCCTGATTTTGTGATCGTTTTTCGTTTTCTTTTTTTAATCGATCAAATATTTGATTAATCTCCCCATCTGCCCAGCATTGATATTGGGGGTGAACTGCGGTGGCTTTTCCTGTTATAATCAGTATATAAGACTCGTTTTTTGAAATCATGCATTGATCTGAATAAATCGCTTGACGGGTACCAAATCTTGTCAGATAGGGAAGCCATACCCTTCGCGAACGTAACCATTTAGTTATATTCTCATATTCGGGGTTTGACTGAGTTATAACCAAATCTCCTCTATCTACATATTCCTGATTCGTAATCACGCCATGAAGTTCCGACTTTTCGGATTCTCGATAAGTATATATCGGCGGATATATTCTTAAATTGGGTTGGATCAAGATAAGCAAACTGATCATAATTGTAATCAATACGGCTATCGTGATTAAAACAACTTTAATAATTCTAAATATGCTAATATTCATTGTTCACAAAATCTATTACATATAAATAATAATATTGCAGGGTTTATGATTATGAAAATCATTTATTCTAACGGTATCTCAAGATTTTTAAAGATTTCTTGCAAATGTCAGCCATTTTATACGTTTTGACGTGCCCCTCAAATTTCAGATAGTCGAAAATCCCCCGAATCAACGGCGATTCAGGGAGATTTTGTTGCGTTTATTCAAGACTTGTCAGAATTCAGTACGATATAGTAATCTGTTATTCTTCGTCGTCTTCCTCGTCCTCGCCGGTAGGTCCAAAGGAGGGTTCCCAAACCATCTTCCCTTGCTTATTGACATATCCCCACTTTCCTGTCAACGGGATTCCATTAATTCCATCCTCGTCCGTAAAAATATATCCCATTCCTATTCGTGCCAGGCCATTATGGAATTCATACGTATAATTAAATTGCGGTGGAATCACTACATTCTCCTTTTCGTCCATATAGCCATACAGGTGGCTATCTTTAGGACGGAACCATCTCAACCCTTCGGAAAGTGGACCTACATCGCCATATATTTGCCGTGTTACCCATCCCTTTTTATCATTGTAAATTCCAGAACCGCCAGTTTGCCTATTTAAGATAAATAGATTATTCTCTCCTCCTCTTATTCCTTTATACTGATAATCAAAAATGGTACCGTTTTTATCTATCATTTGTTCTTTTCCTTGATATGTGACGGAAGCTAGTCCTATCGTTTCAAAAGGCCCAACCTTATCGAATTGACAGGGAATTACAAGTTTACCCGACCTGTCAATAAAGCCCCATTTCCCCCCTTTTTTTACAGGAAAAGGAAAAGACTCTTGTCGCCAGTCTATCATCTTTGGCAATTGGTCATCACGATCATATCCCGCATCTTCAATTTTATCCATTAGAACCTTACCCG
>CAYZMZ010000099.1:7791-9589 GCA_964479655.1 uncultured Planctomycetaceae bacterium | reverse complement strand
CGACTGCTGGACAAATTGGTCAACAACAGTTTCGGACAAAGTGAGTACGTGCGGGAAAACGAAAATATCGAAGACCGGGTTAGCCGTCTGTTTAACAAACTTCAGGCGCCTGTTATGACCAACGTCCGTTTGGCGTTTGAACCGGCACCGGATTCTGCCGCTAAAAAGAACGGCGTTCCGATGGTAAATCGACTTTATCCCGACGGCGAGTTCGATATTTTCGCCGGTGAACAACTTGTTATCTCCGGACGATATAAGTATCCCGGCAAAGGCACGTTAAAAATCACCGGTAAAGTCGGCGTAGAGGATACCCTCGAATTTACCTATCCGATCGAATTATCCGGCGAATCCCCCGATTCCCGCTACGCATTTACCGAAAAACTCTGGGCGATCAGACGAATCGGCGATATTCTCGATCAGCTTGATTTATCGGGTAAAAATAAGGAACTGATGGACGAATTAACCCAGTTGTCAATTAGCCACGGGATTTTAACGCCCTATACCTCGTTCCTGGCAGACGATAATTCCCGTCTGGACGTAGCAAGCAATTCCATGCGCGTTGAACAGCGCGTCTCTGCGATGGGGAATAACACGTCCAATTTCAGCGGCGTTGCGCAACGATCCATGAAAAATTCGTTCAAAATGGCGACAAACATGGCTCAGCAAGCGGATATTCAGGAAAAAGCGGCTCTGGCTTTGGATTCCGTAGCCGCCGAAGACGCGGGTTCCAGCGTAGCGGTTCCGTCTGCGGGAGGATCTGCGGATCAACTGCACGCAACGTTTAACAGTAATATTGCTCAGCAGACGATTCCCTCAATCAATATGGGCAATAGAAGACCGATTATTGTGTCAGGAAGCAATTCCAATGTTTCTTCCGAAAGAATCGCCATACAGCAGAATCTGCGTCAGATTAGAAATCGCTCGTTCTTCTACAAGAACAATCAATGGATTGATTCGTCCCTAAATGAAACGCAGCAAAATGCGGTTCCGCGCAAGATAAAGCAGTTTTCGGATGAATACTTTGCCTTGGCCAATCAATACGGACAGGAAATTTCCGCATACATGGCATTCGATCAGCCCGTATTACTGAACGTCAACAACGCCCCGGTATTAATCGAGCCGTAGAAAAACCCTTGTAAAATAGACCGGGCGATTTATACTATGACTGCTTGAATTGTCGATTATTACGAAATGAAACGACTGTTTTATGAAAATAGAAGTCGGAAAAATTCAAGTGGAAGCAGTTTAACCATCGCCCGGTTTATCGTCGAACGACTGAAAACGGCTAATTTAGGGTCATCATAAATCGAACAATTTCATGTAGAACCGAGTATAATCAGCAGTCGATAAAATTTATTCCCCTTAAAAGCAGAAATATACCATGATCGATAAAAAATCAATCCATTTACTTGCTCTTACGTTCACGATGTATTTATGTACTTCACAATTTAATATTGCCCTGCCGCAGGATTCCTCCTCCGATAAGCTGGTAACGGTAGTTCCGCCTGAGGCAAAAACAGTCGTAACCAACGAAAATCCGGCTGTTACGTTATGGCAAATTCCCAGTACCGGAAATATCATCGGAATGGGATACATACTAAAAACCCGCGAAGGCAAGATTATCGTTATCGACGGCGGATATAGGCAGGATATGCCGCTTCTATTCGGACTGCTTAAACAGATCACCGGTCAGGAGAATCCTAAAATTGATGTTTGGCTTTTAACTCATTGCCACGCAGATCACGTTGCGGGATTATGCTGGCTGATAGAAACAAAGCAGGTTCCTCCAATCGGAGCG
>CAYZMZ010000099.1:4577-7771 GCA_964479655.1 uncultured Planctomycetaceae bacterium | reverse complement strand
ATTCGTTTCCTCCGCAAGAATGGGTTTGCCAGCGAGATCCGATTGGGGTTGACGAAGCCCGGTATATTTATAAATGGCTGCCGCAAATTCCTCATATACAAACTAAAGCCAACATGCAAATTCCCGTTGGAAGCGTAACGATAACGGTTTTGAACAACTGGTCAACAGAATATTTACCATGGTATAATAATCATCAGGATATAAATAACAGCAGTATTGTTTATCGTATAGAAACAGGAAAAACATCGATTTTATTCTTGGGTGATTTGGTAAAACAGGCGGGCGATCAGCTTTTAAAAGACCAATCTCCCGATAAAATCAAGGCGGACGTAGTTCAGATTGCGCATCACGGACAGGCTGCGGTAGATGAACATTTCTACCAAATTGTCAATCCGCAAATATGCCTCTGGCCAACCCCGGAAAAGATTTGGAATCGAGCGCAGACAACCGGAAAAGAAGTACTCTGGATTAATAGATTAGGCGTAAAACAGCAGTACGTCGCCTGCCGGGACGGACTGGTTAAACTGGAATTACCGTAAACAATACGACCGCAACGCGGGCAGATTTCCGTCTGGAGTTTCCGTCTGGAGTTTCCGTTTGGAGTGCGCTCAGCTTGCTCCCGCTTTCATAAAGGGAGCTTGCTCCCGCTCCCCCAACACCGTAGGTGTTTCCGTTAGGCAGAACGTTTCTATTTGTACACCCAACAACGCCGTAGGCGTTTCCGTTTGATAGAACGGAACAATCATCGGATTGAACCGTTCCCGGTAGGGAGCAACGAGCGGTAGAACGCCGAGATTACCCCCTCTTTCCTCTCGAATCTTTCCCCGGCGCAGCCAGCCTTCGACTGACTGCGCCGGGGAAAGATTCGAGGACGGGCGGGGACGGATTCTTTTCCGTGTGTTTCACGCACGGCTATGAACATTCAACCGCTACGCGGTTGGGCAACCGGCAGTAGCCGAACCGCCTCCCCGCCTTGGGGCTTCGCGCCTTACAGTTAAATAGATATGAACCTCGCCCCTGTGCACCGGAACAAATATTAAATGTTGCAAACGAGGACTTCCGCGCTTCGTAACGTGCTTCCGCTACGCTATACTGGTTCCACTTGACTTTTCCGGTTTGAATAACAAATTCCAGTCGTTTCATTTCGCCCCAATCAATAAAACAAAGGGCTATTTTATTCTGTTTGGGCGAAATCAAAACGACGTCAAGAGAAAAAATCAATCAGTCATAGTATAAAATCCATGAAAATTAATCCAGGTCGGATTGCGGTTGCGGTTTCGCTCCCAATTGTTCTTCGATAGCTTCCTGAACTCGATTTTTTACTTGGTCAATTCGGAACGGCTTGTACATAACAGAGGTAATTCCAAGCGGTCTTGCCTTGGGAATAGTATGACCGGGATCGTAACCGTAATCCGTCATTAAAATTACAGCGGTATTGTTCAGCCAGTTTTTTTCTTTCGCAGACGAAATAAAATCTATACAGGAAGGGTCTTTTAGTCTAATATCGATAATTACAACGTTATACGTCGCCCGGCGCATCAGTCCGGCAGCCGCATCGCCGCTGTCTGCGGTTTCAACATCGGCTCCGAGAGCATCAAAAAGTTGATGCGCACAGCTGCGTACTCCCTGATCATTATCGATTAATAAAACGCGAAGTCCTAACAGGGGTTTTTGCGAATGTTCCAGATTGGCTTCGTCGTCTTCTTCGGTCTTAATATCTTCCCGCATGGAACGAATCGTATTTTTTATGGATCGGACGGTATTTTCAATCTTAACCAGGGATTCGGCAATATGCTCTCTGGACCCCGGTCCCATCGATTCCAAATAATCCAACGCCAACGCGGCGTCGTTGAGAATCGCGTCTACCGGAAGCGCAGACGCCTGAAAAATGGATTGAGCAATTGAAAACGCCCCCTCCGATTTTTCCGTAACCAGAAGCTGAAACGTATTTAAGATGGCAGCAATCTGCTGAACAAATATCTCTAAGAATCGAACGTCCGATTCGTCAAACGCATTTAAGGTTAGACTTTCTACGTTAAACGTACCGATAAGCGTATCGTGAAATTCGATGGGGACGGTTAAAGAGCTTTTCGCCTCGCGTGCTCCCTGAATATAAAGCGGGTCGTTGCTTGTATCTTCACAAAGATAGTATTTTCGCGTTGCGGCGACGAACCCGGAGGTTCCGTTTCCGTCCGCCTTGGCGTACAACGGAACATCCATTTCTTCTGCGTCCATTCCTTGAGAAAGCAGCATTTTTAATTCACCGGTCTTTTCGTTCAGCAAACGGACTTCGATCTTATCGAAATTCATCAATTGTTTTGTATAGTAGAGAATATTGGATTTAAGCATGTCCGTTCGCTCTTCGATCGACATTTCCAGCATCTCGTCCGGGGTAATATCCGCTAATTCCAGACCGGATTTATAAATCGCTTCCAATTTTTCGACCTGATGCTGTTCGCGGGTAATATCCGTCAAGGAAACCAGCAACTGACGCACCTGACCGGTTTGCTGGGCGGAGGTATGCATCAAAGGAGAAACCTGCAACATCGCAAAAATCGGTTTTTGACTCGACGAATCGGAAGATTTTTCCAACTCGGCGTTTTCGGAGTTCCATTTTAACACGCTCCAACAAGACGTTCCCGCCGCCAACGCCTCGTCCAGCGGAATCATTTCAGGACCTAAGCATTCAGGATTTCCCAACGCCTTGTAAAAATCGATGCCCTTGATAGATTCTTCGGATAAACGGGCGTAATTTAACAACGGCTGATTGTACCATTCTATCTGCTTTTTATCATCCAAAACCGCTACCCCGTTTGGAAGATTGTTGAGAACCTGATGTCGAATTACCAAATCATGCAACGCCTGGGTTTGAGCGAAACAATCGCGGGAAAAATAGATACCGGCACAATTTCCGTTTTCCATGGATTTTATTGCATCGCGAACCTTGGGAACCCAGACCAGTTCGTAAGCTCCGTCGGCGGTTATCGTTCGATGAATTATCTTTTCGTCTGGCTGACAGACCAGTACAATTTGCGAACGTGAAGAATTAGCTGCGTTATCCATGGAAATACCTTTGGTAATCAATTAATGGTTAATTGTACATAACATATATAGTATACGTTGACTACCTGAGTTTTTCTTTCCAGAAGCCTTTAACTTCACGACAAAATTACGGGATTTTAAGCGATGTCGTG
>CAYZMZ010000099.1:0-4563 GCA_964479655.1 uncultured Planctomycetaceae bacterium | reverse complement strand
TTAATATAATCCAAACAACCAAAGTTTTCCATTTTTTACAAAAACCCGTAATTATCTTATCGAAACAATCGATACAATCGTTTTATTGGATATTTTTCAACATCTGTGATACGCTTTCCTGACTATTTTGTTCGGGATTGAAGAGCATAAAAACGTTGCAAATCTTTCCCGTCGAGGATTCAAACGCGCCGGAAACCATCAGGTACGCCTCACCATTTTTGTCTTCGACATTTGCAAAAACGAATCCCGTTTTCTTACCGCCGATTTCAATTTCCCGCTCGTTGGAATCCAGAACTTTTACATCGCTTTTGGAAGATTCTTCCTTCATGCTGGAAACAACAATTTCCTTGAATTGTTCAGGGGTCATTCCCTTGAGAATACCGTCCAACGAAAAGAAAATGGCAAACTGACTGCCCACCTTGGTTTTCTCGGTCGAATTATCGCCTTCCTCTGAACTATCGACGGATTCTGTATTATCGCCTTCGTCTGAATTATCCTCTGCTTCGGTATTATCTTCGGCTTCTTCTTTCGATTCAGCCGCTTCTTCCTCCGCTTCTTTTGCGGCTTCTTGCGCGTCGGCGGTATCTTCAGCAGATTTTTCCGAATTGGTTACGGATTCTATTGTATACACACTTGCATAAGCCAATTCTTGGGAGAAAAGCGGGAATTTCAGTACGAAAGCTCCGTTGGATTTCATATTAGCCGGCAGGTTGAGCTTGCCGAAATGTTCCTCGGTCAACTTTTCGGCTTCCGCCGTATCGGAAATAATTCCGTTTTTCAAAGACGTACCGATATACATGGTAAATCCAAAAAATCCGCAGCAACAGCAACTGAACATAATTACCGCTGCAATGAGCAGATAAAATACAGCTTTGCCGCAGCCGGAATTGCCCGTTTTATTTTCTTCGGGATTGGTACTCAATGTTTGCGCTTCAGACATAATTTTACTCCTTAAATGATAGTTTATACTATGACTACATGAATTTTTCTTCTTGACGTCGTTTTGATTTCGCCCCCCATAAGAATAAATACTCTCTGTTTTACGGATTATGGCGAAATGAAACGACTGAGGTTTGTTATGCAAACCGGAAAAAGTCAAATGGAACCAGTTTATACGTTATTTCCAAATAATTTCATAGGCGTTTACGCCGGAATCATCGGATAGAATCAATACTTTTTTATCTTGCCAGTTGGCGGTAGTAAGTCCGTAAACAAATTTTCCGTGATTAAACTGATCAATCTGCACGCCGTCGGAATCGATCAAATGAATGGAGCCGTCTGGTCCCAAAGCAATCCAGCAAAGCGAACCGTCTTTTAGCAATCGTCCGACAGACACGTAATCAATCGGTCTTTTCTGCAATCCCTTGGGTAAATCGTAGGACCATAAAGGAGTTCCCCGCATATCAAATCCGAATAATCGCTGCGCTCCGAAATCGTAAACCGACAACCCGCAGATATTATCCGAGCCGGAATTATTCAAATCGGCGGCATAAACCGAGGCAATCGATTGATCTTTAATTACGATCACTCCGATATTTTTACCATCTCCAATATTTTTCCCGTTTGTATTGAGAACCGTTACCGCTCCGCTTGTTCCTGTACATAAGATCAGTTTTTCTTTTCCGTTGCTATACGGAACAATAGAATAAACTGTTCCTAACGCGCGATTACTCCATCGGAGTTTGCCCGATATATCGATACTTTGCACGCCTCGGGTTCCCAAATAGGCAAGATATATTTCAGGCTGGGAATCGTCGTCATCGGAAATATTACCAAAACGGGCATCGTAAATACCGTCGTAGGTTATTTTTAGCGGGTCTTCCGGATAATGAAACATCAATTTCCACTGATCGTTATATACGTGAATCCGTTGCTGTCCGGGAGCAAAAGCCAAGTAATACCGGGTCGGTTTAGCGTTTTCGTCCTTACCCGGCTGATCGTAAACGCGAATATAGGAACAAACTTCTTTGCTGTCCAATCCCAAATCGTATCGCGCTACCACCGCTCCAGACTGATCAATTTCAACAACTTTCTTCCCGTTTTCAATCGTCCAAATGCGCCCCGAGGTATCGTCGGAGGAATCCTTTGCCAATAATCCTCCGGGAGATTGAATAGCCGAGGCGGTCCAAAGGGGCTTCAATTCAAACAGACTAGGCGCACTTTTCGCCGCCGTTGAATCGGGAATTCCTACCTGCTGGATTGCATCGACATCTACATAGATTCCGTTGGCCAGCCATTGCTTCATTCGTTTGGTGTACTGTTGAGCCTCTGCTTTTAAAGATACCAGCGTTTCGGTAGCCAGCGATTTCCCTTCCAAAAGCTGATCTATCATTTGACTGGTTTCGTTTACCAGCAAAGGATTAAAGCCCAGCTGAATATTTTCTATTTGTCCTTGCTGATTTATTAAAACAATCGCAGGCACGCTGGTAATTCCCCATTTAATCGCCTGCAGACTATTTATATCGCGAGCGAGCGGCAGTTTAACGTTCCATTGTTTGAACGTATCTTTTAGTACAGTATCAGAAACACTGGATTCGTCGGTTGAAACGGATAGAAAAGCCACTTTGTTATTTTCAGCGTATTTCTGCCGAAGCTGTTCTAACATCGGTTCGGTTGACGGAGCCAGTTTAGAGCCGGTAATCCAAAAATCCAAGACGGTAACCTTGTCCTTGAGGTTGTCGTTGGTTACCTTGCCCTTGTTATCCAAGCGAGAAAAGATAAACGGAGGCATGGGTTTACCCAGCAACGCGATTGTCGGGGGAGTATAATGATCCAGAATTTGCGTTCCGGCAGGAATTTCCATTTGGAACGTTTCGTCCTTGAGTTGGGCGTTAATTTGCGCATCGTAAAATTCTATCGTCAACGAGCAATCATCCGGCTTGGTTCCTTCCCCTGCGACGTTGAGCATTTCAGCCGGCAGCTGCGCCCGAAGTAATAATCCGGTAGACTGCGCAATCCATAAAACCGCCGGTCCCTCCGCGCGTTCAATGCGGATTCGATAACAGGGCTGTCCGTTCAATTCGGACGGAGCCAGCATACGAATTTCGGTTTGACCGAAAGTAATTGTTTTTAGCGGATCGGACGCAAACAGCAAAACCCATTGCAACGGCAGAATCGAAAAATTTCCCGCCTGAGAAATGGCAACCGCTTCATCAATCGACTGATCAAAAAGAATTGAATCCAACGTCAGCTCTTTAGGGCACGGCTGTTGTAGAATCACGCCGGGCAAAGAGGGAATAAAAACGGAAATCGTTTTACCGTCAACACAAATTTCGCAACTGCGGGAGGAAAACCGCATTTTATTAGGCTTGGCAAAACTTACGGAAAACGGATACGACTGATCACTGACCAGTTCGCCTCGGCGAATATAAGCACGACAAACCGCGCGATCGGTATAAGAATCCAATTCTTTATACGCCTTGATCATTTTGTCTAACGTTTCCTGAACGCTGGGCAATTCGCTCAGCGCCGAAGCGGGCAACGGAGCTTCTTCCCGAATTTTCAGCGTGTTCGTTTCCAACGCCGGAGTTGTCAGTACCTCTTGCCCGTTGGAATCCGTTACGGGAGTCGGTTCTTTCTTCTCGCAACCGCAAAACGAAATCCAAAGGGGAATCAACAGAAAAATCCAATATTTATTATTCATATATTTATGTGTTTTTATTAAAAAATAAACTTACTATTTGATATATTATACTCTATTATGCGGATTTTTTGTATTTCTGTAAAGATAGATTCTTGACATTTTCATAAGATTCGGTAGATATATTGTCAATATTTTAATTTTTCAGCTAAATTTAGTCCCTTAAATCGAAATTTTTGAGAAAAAGGTTGCCCTAATTATTGTAAAATAACGTATAATAACAATCATGCAAATACACTTTGGTAAAAATTCTGTCGTTGATATTTCCGTTCCTCAAGATTGTCTGGTTATTTCCAGTCCAAAAGAAGACAACAATACCGTTTCCGAACAGGTAAAACAGGCTCTTGACAATCCGCTAGGATTACCAGGTTTAAAGGAATGCGTAACTCCCGAAGATACCGTAACGCTTGCCTTGGGAGAGGGAATCCCCCATCAAGACGAAATTGTTCAAATTCTCATCGAAAAATTGGTTGCCTCGGGAATTAAACGGGAGAATATTACGGTTCTTCTGTACGGAGGCAGCAATCAGCCGGAATCGGAAAAAACGAACGATCCGTTTGCGCCCCAAGAGCCGGTTGAAGGGGTCGTAAAAACCCATGTACATTATACGGATCAGCCGATGGCGTATACTATTGTATCTACAACGGAATCAGGCGATCCGCTGGCCTTTGTCCGTCCGATGGTAGAATCCGATATCGTAATTCCTATCGGCGTGGCGGATTGTATAACCTCCGCTTCCATTTGGAGCAATCGTCTGGGATTGTTTTCCAGCATTTACCCGCGATTTGGAATCAAAGACGCTCTCGACAGATTCAAGCAACCCAAAGTTTACGGACTCGAAGGAGCGGTTTTGGAAGATATTCCCGAAGCGGTTCGCGGGAATATTTCCGGCTACAAGCCTACACCTCTGGACGAATACGCCG
>CAYZMZ010000098.1:0-9713 GCA_964479655.1 uncultured Planctomycetaceae bacterium | reverse complement strand
AAATGAGCGTCGAAAACCTCCGCCATGCACCGGGCAAGCCAGGTTTTACCAACTCCGGGCATGCCTTCCAAAAGAACGTGTCCGCCGCAAAACAACGCGGTTAAGGCGAAGCGAACCGCTTCGGGTTGTCCGAGAACGTATTTGGAAATTTCGGTTTCTATCTTTGCAAAATCGCTCTGAAAATTTTGAACCAATGCAGGTAAATCGTGGGGAGTTACAGCCATGAGTATTCCGGGATTGCTAGGAGTTGAGGGGTTACTATACGATATTTGTAATATTACAGACGCATCTGATCGAAGCGTAGACAACTATTGCCTATATTCCGAACGCGCAACAGAAGACGATTTCTATCGGCGCGGGAGAAAATCCTGTAAAATCAAAATATATTATTTCAAATTATACTGGCTCCACTTGAAATTTTCCAACTTATATTATCTAAAATCATAAGACAGCCGTTATATTTTGCCTCAATCGGTAAAACCAAGCGTTTCTATTCATACGGTGGCGAAATCTGCGGCGAAATCAAAACGGCATCGATAGGAAAATTCAAGTAGTCATAGTATAATACACGCTACTGTTCTTATTATACACTCCAATTTGACAATTTTCAAGAGGAAGGACGGGCTATTTCCCAAAATTTTGACGAAATCCCTTGACAATTCAATAAAACTTGTCAAAATACAGGGAAAATCTTTGAGTTTTTCAAGTCGAATGTATTTCGACAGATAACCAATTACTGTGAGTAAAAACAATGCAAAAATTTTTTCTGACCCATCCACACCGTCGTTATAACGCCTTAACGGGCGATTGGCTGTTAGTATCCCCGCATCGCGCCCTTCGTCCCTGGCAAGGTCAAAAAGAGGCTCCGACACCGGATACGCGTCCGAAATACGATCCTCAATGCTACCTCTGTCCGGGCAACAAACGGGCAAACATGGGGCCAGACGGCAAACCGTTGGAAAATCCCCCTTACGAGCATACGAACGTTTTTACGAACGATTTTGCGGCTTTGTTACCGGAAGAAATCCCTCAAGAGGCGTTGGAAAACAACAATTCAGACCCTCTGTTTCAGATGCAGCCCGTTCGCGGTACTTGCCGAGTAATTTGTTTTTCGCCCAAGCATAATTTAACGTTGCCTCAAATGGAGCTGGAAGATATTGGGCGTGTAATCGACTTATGGCAATCCCAGACCAAGCAACTGAGGGCAGAATACCGTTGGGTTCAGCTGTTTGAAAACAAGGGGGCTATTATGGGGTGTTCCAATCCGCATCCGCATGGACAGATTTGGGCTTCCGACAGTTTACCCAACGAGCCGGGCAAGGAAGATGCCAGACAAAGCGAGTATTTCCAGAAAAACGGTACTCTGCTTTTACAGGATTATTTAGCGCGCGAATTGGAATTGAAGGAAAGAATTATTGTCGAAAACGAATATTGGGTCGTTGTCATTCCGTTTTGGGCTTTATGGCCCTACGAAACGCTTTTACTTCCCAAGCAGCATATTCCTTCTATGGACGTACTGCCTGAAGACGCAAAAGCTCCTTTAGCGCAGATTTTGAAAACGTTTTTATCCGCCTACGACAAACTGTTTGGCTGTTCGTTCCCCTATTCGATGGGCTGGCATGGAACGCCGGGCAAGTCCGCCGACGGTTCAATGGGCAACAGCAATTACTGGCAGTTGCACGCGCATTTTTATCCCCCGTTGCTCCGTTCGGCTACGGTGAAAAAATTTATGGTTGGCTACGAAATGCTCGGCGAACCGCAGCGCGATATTACGCCTGAACAGGCGGCCGCCAAGTTGCGAGATTTAATTTAAAATAGAACTCTTACCGGAGTTTTTCGTATTACAGTAAATAGTATAAAAAATAGTAAAAGCAACGGCTGAATAGATTGTAACAATACGCAAATCGACGGTTACGTTTATATCAGGTTTTACTTGAAATTTTCCGGATTATATTACCGTAAAACAGCAGTTTCATTTCGCCTTAATCCGTAAAACAGGGATTTTTTATTCCTCCGGGGACGAAATCAAAACGGCGTCGATAGGAAAAATCAAGTAGTTGTAGTATAATATTCCGCAGTTGCTTTAAGAGCAGATGAAATTATAGGAAAGTAGAATTATGTTACCGAATTTACCCAAAGGGTACAAGGCCGCTGGTATTGCCTGCGGCTTGAAAGCTAGTAAAAAGTTGGATTTAAGTTTGATCGTTTCCGATCACCTTGCAACGGCGGCCGGCGTATACACGCAAAACCTGGTTTGTGCCGCTCCGGTAATCTATGATCGCGCTATTACGCCGTCAGAAAACGTGAGAATGGTGCTCATAAATGCAGGGGTTGCCAACGCCTGTACCGGCGAAAGAGGACTGGAAGATACCTGTTCTATGGCGAAAGCGGTTTTGGAAGCCGTACCGCCGGAGCCGGAAACTCCCTCTGGACAGGCGATTATTATGTCTACCGGAGTTATCGGGCATTTTTTACCCATGGATACGATTCGGGCAGGAATCAAGAAGATTGCCGGCGAATTGGGAGATTCGCAAGAGCATATTCGTAACGCCGTTACCGCTATTTTGACTACCGATACCCACGAAAAAGTCGCTTCGTGCACGTTGAATTTCAACGGAAAGCAGGCAACAATCTGGGGTATGGCAAAAGGAGCTGGAATGATCGGGCCTAATATGGCGACGATGCTTATTACCATTCTTTCTGATATTGCTATTGCAGCTCCCGTTGCTCAAACGATGCTAAAAGAAGTGGCAGATAGAACTTTTAACTGTATCAGCGTAGATGGACACATGAGTACAAATGATACGTTGGTTCTGTTGGCAAACGGAGCGTCCGATGTTATTATTGCCAACAACGAGCAGCTTGAAGTCTTCCGACAGGGGCTTTACGATGTCTGCGAAACGCTTTCGCGGGAAATTCCCAACGACGGCGAAGGAGCTTTTCACTTGGTTACGCTTAACGTTTCCGGATTAAAAAGCAAAGCAGACGCGCGAAAAATCGCCAAGTCGATTGCTGAAAGTCCATTGGTAAAAACCGCAATTCACGGGGCAGACCCCAACTGGGGACGAATCGTTTCGGCGGCCGGATACGCCGGCGTTCCGTTTAATCCCGACAAAGTAAATTTGTGGGTCAACGACGTTAAATTATTTGAAAACGGAGCACCGATTCCGTTCGACGCCAAAGCGGTTTCCGTCTCAATTCGCGATAACCGGGAAGTGTTGGTAAATATTACCTTTGACGAGGGCAATGAATCTCTCCGATTCTGGACAACCGATTTATCAGAAGAGTATATTCATATCAACGCCGATTATACCACCTGATTTTTCCAGCCGCCCCCCGACAGCATAGAGATTAAATGTTCATAGAGCTGGACGGGGGTATTGCTATTAACTTAACAGAAAATCGACGAATTTTTGGGAATTGCGCGGAGCTTGCTTACTCTTTAATAAGGGGAGCTTGCTCCCGTTCTTAATTGCGTGGTGGTTTTTAACTGCGTAGAGGTTTCTGTAGGTAGAACGTTTTGCCTTGTCGTTCTGTTGGGGGGCATACTTGCATCGCTTGAATCCCGTCAACCCTTTTGGGGGCTACCGCTGGTTGCCTAAAATTTGTTTCGCGTTGTAATTATATGTATGCTTCTGTTGATACTGTATTCTTAATCAACGCGATTCATTTAATCGCAATTCGCCTATTCCGAAAATACAGTCCGATACAACCGACAATCAACAGTAACCATGCGGTCGGTTCCGGAACTTCAACAACTCCGGTTGCATTCTTTTTCAAATAAATTTGATTGGGATTGGACATATCAATATACCAATCAGAACCCCCTAAAGAAGAACTCGATAACGCCGCGTCCCATTCACTTTGCACGGTATTGAGCGTTCCCTGGGAGGCATCGACCAGCAAGTAATCGTCCGCCGTAAGAGGACTGGTAACATTGAACAGTATGTTGGCTCCTGTTTGGAAGGTTGCGTCTCCAGAAACGGTAAGCAGGTCCGCAAAATCGCCCGCCAAGTCAAAACGAATCGTAGACGTATCGCTGATTAGTACGTCTGACATGGTAGTAATACCGGCAGTTTGAGCTTGCGAAGTCTGTCCGCTTTTCGCCAGAGTAAAATCTCCATTTACCGTGGTAGAACCAATATACCCCTCTGTTCCCAGAGCGGTACCGGGCGAAAAAGTAATTTCGCTTTCTATATGCAAGGAAGCCTCTAACGCCCCTTGAAAGTCTAATTCGCCGGGACCGCTTGTACAAACGCTGCCTCCGATTACGTCTCCGACTACTTCTAAAACCTTATCTTTTTCCGCCGTAAAAATAGACGTTCCGTAATTGTGAATCGAACCATTTATCACTGTTTTGGTTACCGCGCTGTCACGAGAATTGGTAAAAGTGGTAGTCGTTCCTTCGGCGACGATTACATCGCCTTCAATATTACCCGAAAACGTTTGATTGGTTCCGGTAAAATGAACGCCGCCTGCCGCTTGAGTTGTATCGAGAGTACCTAAACAAACTTCGGTTCCCGCTAAATCAATTTCGACTTTTCCCTCGCCGGCAATAGTAAGTTTATGGTATCCCTTTTCGGAATCCGAGGTCAGATTTCCGTTTAGGAGTAAATCTGTTTTCGCATCGATATGGGAATCTTTGGTTACGATGATATTATTATTGACTGTAACGGTCTTTCCAAAACTTTGCAGCGTTCCGCCTGATAAATCCAGAACGTTAGATGCCAAAGCGGTTGCTGTGGAGGTATCGCCCAGAGCGCGGCCGTCGTTTATAGCCAACGTTCCTGAAAGAATTTTTGTTCCGTTGAGATAACTATTTGACGTTCCTGTTAGAACAAGCGTTCCTTCGCCCGCCTTGGTTATTCCCATGATATTTCGATGTCCCTTATCCGAGGAAGTAGAACCGGAACCAATCGTTCCATAAAAATAGCTTTCCTGACCGGCTTTATCGTTTTCTCCAATAACGAAATTGGCAACCAACGCAGAAGTGCTCTGTCCTCCTCGGCGAAGAACTGAATTTACGTCTCCTTGGAGCGAGCCAATTCTGTATGTACCGCCCGTTTCTGCCGCAAATTCACCTTTTTTACTACTGGTCCCGGAAAGAACAAACGTGCTATTTTGCGCGTTTAAGGTTACCTCTCCCGTTGTTCCTTGAAGTCCGGCAAAAACCTGGCTGGACTTAATAGATACGGTACCGTAAAATCCTTCCATATCAATAGTTCTGTCGCCAGAGTTTACGTTGCTGTTGTTGCTGGTGCCGACAAGGTAGACGGAATCAGAAGAGGTATCTCCCCCGTTAACCTGATGAATATCGATTTTTCCGGTTCCGGTAATTTTATTGATGATGGAAATTCTTTTTTGATTCAAAATCGCCAACGTAGCACCGGAGGCGATATTAATCGTCCCGGTTCCCAAGGTATTGGAAACTTTACTTAATGTTATACTTCCGGAACCCGGATGTTCTGGGCTGTCTGCGGCTAACGTTCCCTCACGGATATCGATTCCGCCGGAAAACGTATTGGCAGAGGTTCCTATTCCCGGATTGGTTAGATAAACGGTACCCGAACCCGTTTTAACCAACGTCCCGGTTCCTGTAATCTGAGAACTGATAGTCAACGTATCCGTTTGATTGTTGCATATTTCAGCGTTGGTACCATCTAAAACAAGTTGACCGGACAGCGTAACCTTTCCCGATGAAATGCCGTTTTCCAAAACGGTATTTCCCAAGTGGATTTCGGCCGCTTCTAAAGCTAGTCCAGACGTGGAGGATTCTCCGCGAAGCAGCAACTTGGTTTGAGAGTCGCTGGGCGTAAACGCGGTATTGATTTTATCTACGCTTATTCCTTGCGTATAATCGTAGCCGCTGAAAATGGTTTGGGCAATACTGGTATCCGCATTGAATACAGGTGAGTAAAGAGTCCGTGTTTCGTTGCTGACTCCTGAATTATAAAATATCGTGTAGTCTGTGCGCGTATCTTTTACAGACCATAGTTCGGACTGGGTTGTTGACGAATCCCAATCGAAACCGTTATCGTCCGAACAACTGACGGTTTGCTGGTAGATTTCGGCAAAACATTTTGTCTGAAAAAACAAAAATATTAGACCGATAATCAATAAAACCCATGAAACATTTTTACGCATTTCTAAGCACCCTAAATAAAAAATGCCGTTTAAGTTCAAAACTTATTATCGTAGTATAGTAAAAAAGTTAAATATGTCAATAGAGGTTGCTGATTATTTTTAATTTGGCATACCTCCTGTCAAAGCGAGTTTTGACTCCAAAGAATCCCGCAAAACGGTTATTTCTTCGGAATTTATAATTCTGACATGGCATAAAAACTTTTTTTATCTTTTCAAACTCTAGCTTAGTACGAATATAATCTAAAAAAGTTTCCTGAAAAGGTAAATTGTACTTTCATGTATACCACTATTTTTTTTGATATTCTTTACTATTGCAAATATTTGTTCGTTTTCAAGAAATATTTCAAAATTGATTCTGTAATATCTACTATGAGCAATATTTCTTGCTCAGATCTGAAAATCGTCAATCTCGTATCTGATCGAAAAAAGAGAAAATACATATTCTATAATAAAATATCCTAAATATCTGGAATAAAAATTATTTGCTGATTCGTCTTATAGAATTATTTCACATCTATTACAATGATTATTGTAATACAAACAGATTAATTAGGTTTAAAGTCTTCTTGTTTACTGACTTTGTATCTAATGTTAGGTTTAGATAATTCGTAAAAACTTTGCGTTCAAAATCAGTCCGAATTTTGTTTTTATACCTGGTTCCACTTGACTTTTTCCGGTTTGCATAACAAACCACAGTCGTTTCATTTCGCCCCCCTCAATAAAACAAAGGGTTGTTTTATTCTGTTCGGGCGAAATCAAAACGACGTCAAGCGAAAAATCAAGTAGTCATGGTATAAAACTCCCCTTTTGACAAAAAAACGGGCTAGGTCTTCGTTTTTAATCATTTTATTTGCTATATATGTCATAGATTACCTATATTAACGTATTTTTATAAAAATTTTGCTCGTGGGTTCTTCACAAGATATTACATATCAGCTAAAATAGATAAATGAGGGATTTTATTTGTATTGTGATTGAGTTTCACAAATCGAAAAGAACCTGACTACCTAAAATAAGAGAAAGTAATAAATTGCTGACCTTAAAACGTACCTCTATTCTGACGATTATCAATATTAATATATGGCTGATGGCAGCGATAGCCTTTTGCCAATTTCCTTCGCCTGCGATTACGTCTGTACCGGACAGCTCAGCACCCGGTCTGCCGGGACGCTCAACCTATCAACCCGATGCCGTCCCCGCCGCAGTACGGGAAAATCCCGTTCCGATGTTATCTCAGCAAACGGTTCGAGATTTGCTGCCGCTGTACCTAATCGAAAAAAACGGCGAGTTGATTCCGGCATTAAATTGGACGCCGGAAGAATTGGATTCGTTGCTTCATCGGGTCGAAGTCAATCAACTTCAGTCGCAAACCCCGGATTTTATTTGCGAACGTTTAACCTTAACGGGCGTTCAAAAAGGGGATAACGCCGAAATGGAATTGAACATGGTAATCACGATTCCAGAGAAACCTCTGGTTCGTGTTCCCTTGCAGCTGGACGGCATGATTTTGGTCGCCCAACCTCAATTTCAACCCGGAGAAATTCTCGTTCATCAACCCAACGGAAACGGATACGTTCTGTTTTTGAAAGGTCCTTTAGATGAAACGGAACTGCCGAAAACCGAAGCGAATACGCCGGAACAATCGAATCAACCAGAGCAAGCCGCTCCCTCGTCCGATACTTCCAAAGAGGCGAACTCCGCCCCTTCAGAGGACGACAATAACCATGCTGAAAATAAAGACAGTGTTCCTGAAAATACGACAGAAAAATCGTCCGAGCCGTCCAGTCCCAGTACGACTTCCTCCAGCGACGATTCGTCTGCCGGCGTTCGACGGCATGAAATTACGCTGAAAATTCTGATTCCTCTTCAGAAAAATCAGTCGGTTTATTCGATGAATTTGAAACTGCCCAAGGCGTTGTACAGTTCCGTAAAACTGGAAGTCCCGTTTCCCTCGGTTCAAATGCACGTGTCCGGCAGTTCGGTCGGTCAGCCGGTAGAGCACAAAGAAGGAGAAAAATCGTCTGTTATTTCCGCCTATTCGCTGGGTACGGAATTTCAGATGCAATGGCAAACGCAGCAATCCCAACGAACGGAATCTCCGATTCTGGAATCGTTTTCCGAAATTCATGTAGATATTCGTTCCCGGGAAATTCTGTATACAATAGACACGCAGCTTCAATTTGCGGGGAAGTCGCCCGATTCGTTTTCCCTTTATTTACCTCACGGTACGGAATTGCTTCCCAGTCCGACAGGGCAGTATTCAATCGCCGCATCGAACGATAATACCGATAAACAGCGAAATTTGGTAGAAATTAAGCTCAACAGCGCGTTTCAGGATTCCGCCAAACTTACCTTTCAAGCTCGCTTGCCGATAGAAACCGCAACGTCTTCAGAATGGTTTGATTTGATGGGATTTGAAATTCTGAACGCGCCTCGACAAAGCGGCTGCGTGGGAATAAACGTCGAAAAAGACCATCAAGTACTTTGGAATCCCGGACGGCATATACGCCGGGTGGACGAATTGCCGGAGTCGTTTGAAGGCGTGTATCAATTCGCGTTTTCGTTTTCAGAACAGCCCTGTTCGCTGCTAATTCGAATTGTAGCTGGGAGAACCCGAATGAACGTTCAGCCGCAGTATTCTGTAACGGTTGCTGCCGACGAAATGCGTTTGGAAGCCGCCTGGACGTATAATATTCGCGGAGGAATGATCTCCTGGCTGGACATGAATCTGAACGGTTGGACGCTTCGATCGTTAAAAGATATTGGCCCTGAAAACGTTGTTTCGTCCGATTCTCAGGAAGATTCAGGCCGCGTTTCCGTCCATTTGGTTCAGCCGACTTTAGGTACAGTCGTATTAAAAATGACATTGTACAAGAAGATCAATTCCGCAGATAAAGAAATATTGTTTAACGTACCCGCTCCCGTTTTGAATGTTTCCAGCGAGGAACTGACCATTGCTCCCGGCTTGCTCTATGTTATCTGTGCTACAAATGTACATCTAACACCCAATTCGGAGAAGTCGAAAAATTTGGTTAAACAAATGTATGCAGCCGTTGATCCGCGTTATTCCAGCGCGGGCGAGGTGTTGTGCTATCGGTTGGATTCAGCTTCCGCCCAGTTTGCAGCCGGTTTTAAGGTACATCAACAGGAGATTGCCTGTTCGGTAAGCAACGAAATATATCTTACCAATCCTCAATGTACAGTAAATCAGTCTTTTAACTATTCGGTTCAGTACGAATCGATAGCACAGCTTACCTTTGAGGGCCCCGAAAATTTAGCGGAAATGTCGAACATACAAGCCTCAATCGACGGTCAGGTTTTAACGCTTCGTACAACCGCTGCGTCAGATACGATTTCCGCCGCAGATAGCAACAACAAGGAAAAGCGCGAGTCCGGGAATAAGGATAATAATCCTCAAAAAACCGCTCAGGACGATTCTACGCAACGTAAAACCCGTCTGGTAGCCGTTTTGGATTATCCCCGTATCGGACATTTTACGGTATTGTTGTCCTATAATACTCCCGTTTCGCTTTCGGAAAACGAAAACGCTGTTCCGTTTGCGTTGCCTT
>CAYZMZ010000097.1:1739-9761 GCA_964479655.1 uncultured Planctomycetaceae bacterium | reverse complement strand
ATCGATAAATCCAACAGATGTTGAACCCAGCGTCCGATACGATTATTAGAATTGTGAGTAAAATTATTGGTATTGGCGGCGGTATTATTTTCGGACATAATAAAATAAGAAGCTCTATTAAAACAGACAATAGAATTGAGAAAAACCTGAATTTTCCGATGTCTTGCTGCAGAACAAAATTGTTGTTACGGAATAAAATTGTTGTTGCAGAACAAACAGGGAAAATCATCAAACAGGAAAGAGAATCATCAAATTAACGATTCTCTCCGGGAATAAAAATCAAACAACAATAAATGTTTACGATACACAAATAACCAAGACTATCGCCAGCCGGGACGATTCTCTTCATGTTTGCTAATAGCATGTACTTATAGCTATCATGAAGAAAATCTCATTAAGCCGAAAAACCAAGTAATTTGGACGAAATTACAAATTGGTTAAAATTCGTCCGTATTCCCCTCGTTCCTGCTTGGGAACGTCCAGAATAGTCATTTCATACTGATTACGGCAAATATCCATGGTAGACTTTGCGCTTTCGCGGTCCCCGCTGGCCAAATACGCTCGCGCTAAATGGAAGTAGTATATAGCCGTTGGATTTTTAGCAACCGCCTTTTCCAAATCGGAAACCGCCAAAGAAATTTTAGCGGGGTCTTTATCGTTAAATGCCAGCAAAGCCAAGGCTCTGGTATCCAGCAGGTATTCTGCCGGACCATGAATTTTAATGGCTTCGTTGATAATATCCAACGCCTTCTGCGGATTTTTACCGGTTACGGACAACGCATAAGACTGGTTATTATAGAAAACCACTTTTTGCCAATCATTGAGCTTTTCATTTTTGATAATATCATCGTAAATCTTTTCGGCTTCATCTACCTTGCCTTCCAGCATGCGGAACTCGGCCAGCTGAACTTTAACCGCCAGGTTTTGGGGAGCATCTTTACGATACGATTCCAAAATTTCACTGACTTTTTGCAATTGTCCCGGAGTTGCCTGACACGGACTGACTCTCAATAAATCTAACAGCGATTTGAGAACCTCTTCCATGGTAAAGCGTTTATCACCTTTTACCGCTTCCAGCTTTCCAATCGCTTCATCCAAACGCCGCCAACGTGCCAGAAAATCAACGTAATCCAACAAGCCCTTGGGCATTTTTTCCGATATAATCTTAAACGCCTCTTCCGCCTTGGCCAATTGACCAATTCGATTTAACTGACGGGCAATAATCGGCAATTCCTCGTATCGTTCTTCGGGAATCGTCTTAAAATAATTCATCAGCATTTCTGCCGATTGAATATCTTTATCTTGAATATGCAGTAATTCCGAACGAAGTAAAACGGCAATCACCGAATTGGGGAACAGTTGTTCCAAACGAGCTACGTAGGGCTGGATTTCTTCAACCGGACGATTTCGCCGGAACATCATTCGGACGAACTCCGTAATATAACGGATATTATTCGGATCTCGAACACAGAGGTCTAACATTTGCTGTTTAGCTTTATCCCATTGATCGGATTCATTGTACAAACGTCCAAAAATAAACTGTTCTTTCGGCTCCAGCTTAACGCCTCGTCTGACAAGTCCTTCCAAAACCTGAATCGCTTTACTGCGATCGCGCGGATTATTGCGGGAAACCAGAATAATCGCTTTCATTTTTACGTCTTCAACTTCAGGCGTTTCGCTTTCCTGCATACTGGTATCCAGTAATTTAATGGCGTAGTCCTGATTTTCCATGTTGTTATTTACAGACAACAATAGTCTTACGTAATTTCGGCGTGCCCAATGCAGACGGGAAAGATTCGGGTCTGGTTTATCGTCATTGAGCTGCATAATCCGCTGCAAATACGGCATCGCTCCATGGGGACGAGTTGTTTGCAACATGAACTGACTCATTCCGTATAACAAAGGCAAGCTGTACGGGTATCTTTCCAAAGCCGAAGAAAATAGCGTGTACGTAGCAGGGGCATCGCCTTTGATTTTCATCGCCTTTGCCTTGCCTAAAGCCAGGGCCTCGCCTTCGCATTGAGAATCCATGTTGAGGATAATAGAATCAATTTCTGAAAAATCTTTCTTTTCCTTCATAACAGAAATCAAAGCCAAGGCGGCGTCTACATTTTTCGGGTCTATTTCCAAAGAGCGTTTCAACGCCGCTTGTGCATCGTCCAGTTTTCCGGCTTTTAGCGCAATTTGACCAAACCAAAGCAGATCCAAAGATTTATCGCTGTCTTTGGTAATACTTTTAGCGGTTTCAAAAGCGGCGTTAATATCGCCTGTAGTTGCCTCGATACTGATTTTTAATCGACTTAACTTATTGTCTCGCAAATCGCCCATAGAATCCAAAATTTCTTTGGCGTCTTCCAAACGACCTTCGTTATAAAGGAAATGCACCAGTTGAGCACTCTGTTTAAGATTGAGCGATCCCAGCTGACGAATCCGCATCAAAGCCTCGATTGCGTTGGCGGTTGAATTTTCCATAACCGCTATTTCGTAAGACAGCTGCGGAATATCGACCCAATTGGTTCGGGCTTGATAGGCAACACGAAGTAAATCTTTGGCTCGACCTAAAGCGGCTTTTTCTAACTTGTTGTTGCGTACCTGCCATACAATTTTCGCGGCGTTGACAAAAGGATACTCTCCTGTTTTTTCGCCAATTACGTCTTTAATCTTTTGGATATATTCGTCCATCTGCTTTTCGTTGTTGGCAACTCGGGCAAGCTGGAACTGTTTGATAAGCAAATTGGTGTTTTCCGGATTCAAGTCGAACTGCGCCTGAAGGGTTTGCTGAGCCTTGTCAAAAGCTCCCAAAACGATATACATTTCAGACAGCGATTTTAAGGCGGCGATTTTCTGTTCGACTGGAAGTAAATCTGCTTCTTTGAGCAATTTATCGACCTTGGGAAGGGCAGATTCTTTTCCTTCAGACAAAATTTCCTTTAACTCGACACTGAGCAAAGCAGGCGAAAAGCCCGCCTCTTTTTTACCGTCGGCAATATATTTTTTAGCCTGATCCGGTTTTTCCTGCAAGATGGAAATCATCGCTAACGCCGACCAGTACGAGGCTTGCTTGGCATTCTTTTTTAGACCATCGAGCAAAAGTCGTTCTGCCTGATCGTATTTTTTCTGTTTAACCAGAACTTCGCATCGGGATAAAACCTGAATCGGGTCTTCTAAATTAACCGTTCCTTCGGTATTCTCGGAAAACATTTGCAAAACCGCCTCCGAGCGTTGTTCGGGAGGTAACGCCTGCTGACGCGCCAATTCCAACTGATAGAAGGTAACCCGCAATCGCTGGTCAGAAAAGAATATCTTATCTCCAATTTGATCTTTAACTTTAACCAATTCTTCCCGCGCTTCGGCTTTGCGTCCCAAATGGAACAAGGCTAACGCATAGCCCGTTCGAGCGCGCACGTTTTGAGGTATTTCAGCCAGCGCGTCCTTAAAGGCCTCTAATTGCCTGTCGTATTGTTCCAGTTGCTCGTAACAAATTCCCAAAAATACGTTGGTTTGAGCGCGCATATCTGGATAATTCTGCATTTCCAGTTTCGCTCTGTTGAAATGCTGTGCCGCTTCACGCCACTGTTTTTTAAATATGGATATTTGTCCATCGAAAAATTCGAGCATAAAATCGGGATAGTTGCTGTTGCGCAGTTGAGCGAGGTATTTTTCCGCTTCTTCCAGTTTTCCGACTTTGATAAGAACGTCGAGCAACTTGAATTTCGCAACGGGCGTTTTATCTCTCTGGGCAATTTCCCGGGCGGCGGCTTCCGCCTTGTCTGGCTGATTCTGCTGTAATTCCAACGACGTACGTATATTTAATCCGCGTTCATCGTCGGGGAAGATTTTTTGGAATAACGCTAACGCGGTATCCGCATCGGAAAAGCGTTTGTCTTTCATGGCTATTTCGACATTGGAAACAAGTGTTTCTTTATTTTCCGGGTCTATTTTAATTGCGTCGGCCAGCGCGGTTTTGGCGTCCTCGTTGAGATCGTGATTGGAAAGGAATCGGGCTTTTAACGCATACGCTTCCGCCGATTTACCGTTGTTTTCGGTCATCTTCTTTAAGATTGTTTGAGAATCTTTCAGCGCAGACAGGTTATCAGCACTGATTTCGGCAATTCGCATATAAGCGGGCAGATAGGAGGAATCGCGGCGAATAACGTCATATAAAACACTCAACGCCTCTGAATTGGAGCTTCTGGCTGCATAGCAGTCAGCCATATCAGTCATCATTTTAACATCGTCTGGATTTTGCTTGAGCAAAACAGAATAATGCTTGATTGCATCGTCAAAACGACGAACGCGTTTGCATAAATCGGCCAGATTGCGTAAAATTTCGGGATGCTCTCGATTTTCGGGAAATCGCAACGCTTTTTCCTGCGCGTCAAAAGCCGCTGTTTGGAACGGGTAAATATTGAGATTGGCATTCGCCTGACGGGCGGTCAATTCCGCAAACTTAAGGTAAGCTGCCGGGTCTTCGGGATAAAAATGAATGTAATTGTTCAAAGCGGCCGCTGCGGCTTTATCATCGCCTTTGGCTATTGCCTGTTCAGCAATTTGCAGCTGACCTTGAGCATTCCGTTTAATTTGGTATTTATGGAGAAAGTAACCTCCTCCAACAATCATACCGATAAATCCCACAAAAACTAACAAAGCAATATAATTGACTCTTCGTCTGGCCATATTAAAAACCCCATAAAAGCAAAAATGGTTTCAGGTAAAAAACTGAAAAACTCCAAAAAACAATACTATTTTTTCAATAATACTTTTTACATTATAACATATTTTTTGGCTTTTAACATAGACCCTTCTTACATTTTCCCGCAAAACTCAAAAATATTTTCCCCACAAAAACAAATATACGCAGTACACCCCCTTGAAAGAATCAGAAATACCGCTATATTTTAGAATCAAAGTTGACTTGAAGTTCAACTATCGGGGCATGGCGCAGCCTGGATAGCGCGTCTGACTGGGGGTCAGAAGGCCGCTGGTTCAAATCCAGTTGCCCCGACTTTGTTAATAAAGACGACTTTTATAGAGGTTGTAAATTGATTTAGAATATCCAGCTTTATGCTGTTATTCTACATCGGTTTACAACCTTTTTTGTTTTAAACGGGATTTACTACTTGATTTTTTCTGCCGACACTGTTTGATTTCGTCTGATTCTCTCTGATTTTGTAAAACGGGTAATATAGACAAAACAGACAGTATCGTTTCTGAACTCTCTGTATTTTTAATAAATTACCCTGTTAAATTCAAAAAAGAAAAAAACGGCTTGTCTTGCCGTTCTGATACCGATTAATGACTTGCAAAATAATTTAAATGCGTTACAATCTACTTCTATGTTTGATTTGTGAATAACGCTGTAGAGTTTTCTTAATCTTGCGTCCTCTTAACTATTAACCGGATAGAATAGATAGATATATATTATGACCAGACCCTTTACGCACCTTCATTGCCATAGCGAATACTCGATTTTAGACGGAGCTGGAACCCTGAAAGGGCTGCTTTCCCGCGCCAAAGAGCTTGGAATGACGTCTCTTGCTTTGACAGACCACGGGAATTTGCACGCTGCGTTAAAATTCTACGAAATGGCGTTGGGCATGGACATGCACCCGGTTTTGGGATATGAAGCCTACGTAGCTCCGGCAAGCCGTTTTATTCATTCCGGCGGTATGAAAGGCTCCAATTATCACCTGACTTTGTTGGCGATGAATATGACCGGGTTTAATAATTTGATTAAGATGGCGTCCAAGTCGTTTTTGGAAGGATATTATTATAAACCCCGTATCGATAAAGAGTTACTGGAACAGCATAACGAGGGGATTATCTGTCTGTCGGGCTGTTTGGGCAGCGAAATAAATCAGATGATGATTTCTCCCGGCGGTCCAATGATCGAACAGGCGGAAGAAGTCGCCCGATGGTACAAAAACGTCTTCGGAGACCGATATTATATTGAATTGCAGAACAACGGTATTGAAGAGCAGTTGATTGCCCTCAAGCACGATGTTGACTTGGCTAAAAAGCTCGATATTCCCTTGGTTGCTACTTCCGACGTCCACTATATTAATCAGGAAGACGCGCCGGTTCAGGATATTATGCTGTGCGTAAATACGAAATCTTTGCGAGCAGAAAAAAATCGTATGCGTATGGCGACCGATCAGTTTTTCCTGCGTTCTCCAGAACAGATGTATGAAAAATTCGAGGGACTGGAGGACGCGGTAGAGCGTTCGGACGAAATCGCTCATCGATGCAACGTAGAATGGAAATTATGTCAGCGATATTTCCCCGTTTTTACGCCGCCGGATAACAAAACTTCCGCTGAATATTTATGGGATTTGTGTATCGAGGGATTAAAAAAGAATTATGCCAACAATCCCAAACGATATAAAGACGGGCAGCTGTCCCAGGAAGTTTTGGATCGTCTAACCCGCGAGCACGGGGTTATTAACAAGCTGGGCTTTCCGAATTACTTTTTAATCGTATGGGATTACGTTCATTTTGCGCTCAGTCACGGGATAGAATGCACCGCGCGAGGTTCCGGCGTCGGCGCATTAACCAGTTACGCCTTGGGAATCAGCCACGTTTGCCCGCTGGAATACGACTTGTTGTTTGAACGATTTTTAGACGAAAATCGAACGGAGGCTCCCGATATAGATATCGATTTTGAGCAAGCCCGGCGCGGCGAGGTTTTGCAGTACGTTAAAGATCGATACGGAGCGGATCACGTCGCCCAAATCGGAACGTACGGCTCGATGGCTGCCAAGCAAGCCATCAAAGACGTGGGGCGAGCGATGGGAATTTCTCTGCCTGAAGTCGCCGCTTGTACGTCTTTGATTGCAGACGCCCCTCATACGACGATTAAATCGACGATGGATAATAATCCAGATTTTAAAAATCTGTACGAAAATAATCCTACTTTGCATGATTTAATTGACTTGGCGATGAAGACCGAGGGATTAACCAGACAATGCGGAACGCATGCCTGCGCGGTCGTAATCGGAGCCAGCGCGATAGACGATTATATTCCTCTTATGACCGTTTCGGGCAAGGAAGATTTCGTAACTCAATGGGAAGGTTGCGACGTTGAAAAAGCGGGATTGCTGAAAATGGACTTTTTGGGCTTAAGAAACCTGTCGATTCTTTCCGATTCCGTCCGATTGATTCGCGAAACAACGGGGAAAACAATCGACGTTTATAATTTGCCCTTGGACGATAAACCCTCTTACGAACTGCTTTGCCGCGGCGAGGCGAAGGGCGTCTTTCAGCTTGAATCCGGCGGAATGCGAGATTTGCTCAAGCGCATGAAGCCCGACAGTATTCGCGATATTATCGCTATTTTAGCTCTGTACCGTCCTGGACCGTTGGAAGGGGGCATGGTTGAAGAATACATCGAAGTAAAGCATCGACGCAAAGAAGCTGAATATCTTCATCCTATTATGAAGGATGTTCTGGAGGAAACCAACGGCGTTATGGTTTACCAAGAGCAGGTTATGCAGATTTTGCACAAACTAGGTAATATTCAGCTCGGGGCGGCGTACAAGGTGATTAAAGCCATCAGTAAAAAGAAGGAAGAAATCATCAATAAAAACCACGATGCCTTTATTGAAGGCTCGGTTTCAAACGGAATGGCGAAAAAAGACGCCGAACACGTTTGGGGGCTGATTTTGAAATTCGCCGGATACGGCTTTAATAAAAGCCATACGACCGCTTACGCGATGATTGCCTATATTACGGCATACTTAAAATGCCATTATCCGGTAGAATTTATGGCGGCCTTGCTGACCGGCGACTTGCTCAATCGGCAGTTTAACAAAAAAGATCCGACCGTAGAGCATATAGAAGACTGCCATCGAATGGGCGTTGAAATTGTACCTCCGTGCATCAATACCATCGGTCCGACCTATCGCATTGAAGACGGCAAAATTCACTTTGCCGCCTGCGCGATTAAAAACTGCAACGAAGGCGTTGGAACGGAAATTCGCCGCGAGGTGGAAGAAAACGGACCGTTTCTGGATTTATTCGATT
>CAYZMZ010000097.1:0-1721 GCA_964479655.1 uncultured Planctomycetaceae bacterium | reverse complement strand
GAACGGGTAGACCCGAAAAAGGTGTCCCGTGCCGCGATAGAATCCTTGATTAAATGCGGTGCCTTTGACAGTTTGGGCAGTTCCCGCGCTGCGCTTATGGCGGTTTTGGATAACGCCGTGGCAGCGGGAATCGCGGCTGCTAAAGATAAGGCAAACGGGCAGATGAATCTGTTTGACGATTTCAGTTCCGACGAACCGAAAAAGAAAACCGCCCAGCCGATGCCCAAGGTTGACCCATGGGATACAAAAGTACAATGCGGATACGAAAAAGAAGTACTCGGTTTCTATATGTCCGCTCACCCCATGGACGCCTTCCGGGAAAGAATTACCCTTATGCAAACCAGTACGATTGCCGACGCGATGAATTTTCCGGATAGAACCAACGCGATTTTATGCGGTATGATTTCTTCCACAAAAATTGCCTCCGTGCGAGAACCCAAACCGGGGCGTCCCTCGATTTTCGCCTCGTTCGACCTGGAAGATTTCGCCAGCGCTATCCGGTGCAACGCCTGGCCGGAAACCTACGAAAAAATTTCGGAGTTAATCAAAAACGATACGATCGTCGCTTGCGTGGGAAGAATCGATAAGCACGCCGGAACGGATAACGCCAACTTTACAATAAACGACATTTATAATATTGAAGAGATTGACGACCGGTACGTCCGCAGTATCGAAATTCGCGTTTCCGAATTGATTCACGGGGAAAACATTATCGCGGATTTGAGCGATATTCTCAACGCCTATCCGGGCGACAAGCCGATGATTCTGCATCCGATGTAATATCGCTCGCCCCAGCCTACAGACAAATCAACCCCGCCGGAAATGGGCAAAACGTTCTGAAGAATAACCCCGTCAACTGCGATCGGGAGATTGGGATTGGAGATTGGAGATTGGGATTGGAGATTGGAGATTGGAGATTGGAGATTGGGGATTAGGGAGCGTGTATTCCCTATTCCCTATTCCCTATTCCCTATTCCCTATTCCGTTAAAAAAATTATTTTCCCCTTCTTTTTCGTTGTTGTTACGATGGTTACCGGCGTAATAATCGTATATAACTAGCCGGTCTTATCTAAATTGACACGGAAATTACAAAAAAATCAGTATTTTCATCAAACTTTAACATTCTTATTCAACTCTCCAACAGTCAAAGCCGATACAATTAGTACAACCCGTCTTTTCCTGCCAAGGGGTAGGAATAATACGCAGGGGATTATACCCGGACGGGCTTATGGACCATTACTCTCCCGAGGTGTTTAGAGATGTTATACACGCCAAGGAATTTCCGGCTGCTGTTGACCATAGCACTTGTGCTAGCCACAGCATGTTCAGGTTTCGGACAAAACCTGGATACAATGCAACCTTTTGACATGGTAGTACCTACTACCTATGGCGGAGGTACCCGCCCCAACGAGGGCTTTTATTTCGGTATGGACTACATGGCGGCATTCGTCAGTCGTCCGGGAACCGCGAAAATCGGTTCTGACTACGGTCGAGGAGGACGAGATGTCTATTACGTAGATCGTACCTACACGTATACTCAAACTGAAAAAAATGATGTTCAGGACGATGGTACCGGAACTATTGTTTCTACCATAATTATGACCCCCACGGTTACAATTAACCCGTTCGATTCATTTATGGTCGTCAGCGGTCAGGACACCAGTTCATACGATACCAGTATGATTTCCAGTGAATGGACTAGCGGCCGCCGTTACGATTTC
>CAYZMZ010000096.1:5308-9778 GCA_964479655.1 uncultured Planctomycetaceae bacterium | reverse complement strand
CAGATTTGATTATCAAGCGATTGGATACACAAATAATCGATCTTCAAGATACAATATTTTAAGTTTTATTCCTAAAAGGAGAAATTAATATGAAAAAGATTCTTGCTCTGTTGGTTTTCGCAGGACTGATTTTTCTGATGTGCGAACAGTCCTACGCACAAGGTCCGGGTCAGCGTCCTGGCGCCCGCCACGATTCGCATCCCGGCAGTTACGGCATGGGTTATCGCCCTGCTCCGGCTCCGGTTCCGCCGCCCCCGGCACCTGGACCGCATTTCCGTCCGGTTCCGCCGCCTCCGGCTCCGTATTATCGCCCGGTTCCGCCGCCTGCTCCGTACTATTACCCCGCTCCGTACTATTATCCGGCTCCGGCTCCCGCTCCGTTGCCTCCGCCGGCTCCGTACTATCCGGGATACTATTATCCGCGAACAGGAGTTTACTACAGTACGCCTGGATTTGGAATTTCCCTATCCTTATAGAATTTCCTTGTCCTTATATCTGACCTTACAATAGTATTAACGGATAGCAAGATTAACAGGAACTTCCTATAAATTAAATCGACTGCTTCTATGCGGAATTTTCGAGGGAACGCCGGACTTCCTGCCGACAAAAAGATCGTCAAGAGGGCGCGCGCTCCCCGAAATATTTCAAAACAAAGCAACTTGATTACAGACGAAATATAACTGTTTATATTAAAACAGGAGAGATTATTTGTACATTTTGTACAAAAACTTCCAACTAACTTCAATATCGCGGTCAATACCATTTTATCTTTGACCGCCCGGTGGATTTCCCGGCTTATATCCCGGTTAATTACCCGGCAGAATTGTGTTTTCCACGCCTTACCCTACGTAAATTAAACGATGAATCGACGTACTTTATTAAAATCGGGGTTGTCGCTGTTGCCGACAACGCTTTTATCAGAATCCGTTTCCGGTCAAGGATTCGGCTATCGCGGCGGACGCGAAGCGGCGTCCGGCGAACAAGGAACCGGTACTCCCTGCCCCGTCGATGCGCATAATCCGTCTATCGTCTGGCGGCGCGGGCATTGCGAACTATGTGATCATTGCGAAAAAGCCTGCGCCGGACTGCAGTCAGTTCGAGATCATTACGATATTTCCAAGACCGGAAAACCGATTTGCATCCATTGCGGTCAGTGTACAAATCTGTGTAAAAACGATGCGATGGTCGAACGGTTCGATTATCCCGCCGCGCGGAAGGCAACCAAGACGCAGGGCGTAACCTCGGTTATTTCTACCGCTCCGGCTGTACGCGTTAGTTTGGGAGAAATGTTCGGCATGAAACCCGGCGAAAACGTTGAAGGCAAAATGGTTGCCGCATTAAAGCAGCTCGGTTTTGATTACGTGCTGGATACAACTTTCGGTGCCGATATTACGATTGTCGAGGAAGCGTCTGAATTAGTCAAGCGGCTTAAGTCCGGCAAGACAAAACAGTTTCCGATGTTCACCTCCTGCTGTCCGGGCTGGGTTTCGTTCGCCCAATTCTGGTTTCCGCAGCTGTTGCCGTATCTGTCGTCGGTAAAAAGTCCGATGTTAATTCAAGGAGCGATGATTAAATCCTATTTTGCCAAAGCAAACAATCTAAAACCGACGGATATTTGCTCGATGTTAGTTGCTCCTTGCACCGCAAAAAAATACGAAATTACGTTGCCTGAAATGAATGCGGCCGGCAGATTGATCAACGACAATTCTATCCGTGACATGGATATAGCGATTACCGTTCGGGAATTAGGACGCTGGATTGAAGAATCCGGTATAAACTTCCCGAAGTTGGAACCGCAGCCGTTTGATAAACTCATGGGAAAAGGATCGCAGTCAGGATTGATTTTCGGTAATACCGGCGGCGTGATGGAGGCGGCGTTGCGTTCGGCGTACTTCTTTATCAACGACAAACCCGCGCCGGATTCTTTATTGGAATTTTCAGCAATTCGCGGCATGGATTCCGTCAAGCAGGCGGACGTTGACATGGGGGCGGCGGGCAAAATTAAAGTCGCCGCCGTTCACGGAGGAGCGAATACCCGCGCTTTGATGAACCGCGTTGTTGCGGGCGATATTCATTTTGATTTTGTCGAAGTTATGATCTGTCCCGGCGGCTGTATCGGCGGCGGAGGACAGCCGCGCGTTTTGGGACGAGAAGCGTTTCAGTCGGCGCGAAAGAATCGAATTGACGGTTTGTACAGCATGGCAGAAAAACAAAAACTGCGTTTCTCCCACGAAAATCCAGAGGTATTAAAAGCCTATTCCGATTTCCTGCTAACCGCGGATTCCGATTTGCGCACTCAATTACTGCACCGAAATCAATACGCCGACCGGAGTTCGGAATTAGGATAAATAGACAATCATTTTGTTCCGCTGAATAAATGTATCATTTGAAATAACGCTTAAATACCGCCTCGCCCCAACGCTGATTGGCAATCAAGGCGATTTGTGCCGATACCGATGCATCGGCCAAGGCGTTATGATGATTAAACTGGATTCCCAAATGATCGGCAACCGTATCTAATTTGAAGTTTTCCAGCCGAAACAGTTTGCGCGCCATATCGCGAGAGCAGCCCCATCGATTTTTCCAAAACGGGAGTTGATAGTACTGAAGCGTTTGATGCAAAAACGCCTTGTCGGCAAAACTGGCGCAGTGCGCGACCAACGGCATCGTTCCGATAAACTGCTTCAATTGCGGGATATGCGCGGGAAACTCCCCCTTGCCGATTACCATCGATTCCGTTATTCCGTGAATACGGGTAAATCGATAATCGATCCTCCCGTTGGGCGGATAGACCAACGATTCCAGCGTTTCGACAATCTTCCCGTCAACGCATTTCACCAATCCGTAAGCGCAAATATATTGCCCCTGAGGCATTGCGGTTTCAAAATCTATTGCGATAAAATTCATGCACGTATCCTTAATCTATATCAATCAAATGATAAATTCTCTCAATTATTATTCCTGATATTGTATCGTCAATCGCTTTATCGTCAAGAGTATCCCCTGTTCAAGAAAATCGACAACCGCTTCGGGAAAATCATCGTATCAAATGTATATCAGACTGGGGTAATCAGGTTATTGTTAGAATCAGTTTATTGACAGAACCCCAAGAAAAGAAATTTGTAACCGGGTATTTTGTACCCGGTTACAAATAGTCAACAATCGGAGAGGAAAAAAACCGACTGAAATATACTGGTTCCACTTGACTTTTTCCGGTTTGCATAACACAAACCTCAGTCGTTTCATTTCGCCTTAATCGGTAAAATAAGGAGTTATTTGATTCTGGAGGCGAAATCAAAACGACGTCAAGCAGAAAAAATCACGTTGTTATCGTATAAAATTACTCGTTCGAGGCTAACAGTCGAGCCGGTTCTTCCCGCGCCGCCAAAGCCGCCGTCCAAACCGCCGCGATTAGGCATAATCCAGCCGTCAAGCCGAATCCGAACAGCAGTTTTGTCCACGGCATAGTAAGCGGGACGTTGACCGTTCCAAATGCGCCGGAAGACGAAACGCCAATCGAGCACCAAGCAGCTATCGTTCCCAAAGCCAGGCTGATAAAACACGCCGTTACAGCCAACAGAAGCGATTCCGCTAAAATCAAACGCGCTATTTGACTGCGCGTAAGAGAAATACTGCGCAACAATCCAATTTCCCAACGACGCGTTCTCACCGAGGCTACTATCGTATTGATAACCGCGATAGTCGTAATAATTAATATCATCAATGGCATTTTAGCCATGCTCTGAATTACCGAATCCGCTCTACGATTGAGAAAATCGTTCAGCGAATCAATCGTTGAAATCTTGACAAAACGCTTGCTTTCCTGAACGGTCGTATCGGCCGCCGGAGTACCGGAATCGGATTTCTCCGAACCGGCGTCCGTCTTATCTGGAATCGGTTCGCTGTTTTGAGCAATATCCTGCATGTACGCTTCAATCTGTTCGTAATTGAGCGTATTGGGCTTCGGATTAAACCAGAAGAACCGGTTTTGATCTTTTGCCGGAGTATTGAACGCTTTGTACACCAAATCGTCTCGGCAAAGCATCAACGAACCGCGCCCCTGACGGAATCGCAAGCCAGACGTTTTGACCAGCCATTGCCAGCCGGAAAACGACAGAACACCCGCCACTTCGTAGGTTACGGTTTTCGGAGTCTGCGCCTCGGAACCGTCTTTTTCGGTGTACATTTCCATCACGCCGCCGGAAACCGAAGTTACCTTGGAATCAGGAACCAAAAAAGTCAGCTTATCCCCCACGTGAACATTTTGCGGAACGGCAAACGAATCCATAACTAAACCATACAGTTTATCAGATTTCAGCTTTTTAATCGCGTCGGCCGGATTTCCTTCCGCAAACTTCAGTTTGAACATCGGATTACTGCCTTCCAGACTTTTGGCTATATCCAGACCGCAGATTACCAGGTTGTTGTTCATCGTCTGCCCGCCTTCAGGATACAGAATTTTCATCTGTT
>CAYZMZ010000096.1:0-5298 GCA_964479655.1 uncultured Planctomycetaceae bacterium | reverse complement strand
GACGTCGGCTTCGGTTATCCCCTTGGGCATAAAAGCAACCAGCGTATCGGGCATATCCCGGGTCGGAGTAAACGGAACGAGCATCGAATAGCCCCAGATTTCAAAGAAGCAATACAAGCCCAAACCGATACTCAAGCTGATTACCGTTCCAACCGATCTCCATAGCGAGCGGGATAGCTGACCTTGCAAAAAGATCGGATTGAGTCCGAAAATCACGGCGCATATTCCGCCGAATATCTTTTCAGATACAATAGTCATCGCGGGAATCAGCAGTAAAAATCCAATTCCCAAAGTCGGCATTCCAAGCGATCCGTACAGAATCAGCGTTGTTTTTCCCTGGAAAAATCCGCCGTATACAATAAGTGGACTAATCAGAATCAGTAAACACCCAATCACTGCACACGGAAACGACCATCGATACGACGGTACGGCTATCGATTGAGCTACCGCGTCCAGCGGCTTGATTCGCGCCGCACGCCAGGCGGGGATAATTCCCGCTAAAAACGCGCCTAACATCGAACAGGAGGCGGTTACTGCTATACAAAGCGGACTGAGTATAACAGTAGCTTGATGACCGTTGAAAACCTGTCCTGCCCATAACAAACCGTATCCGGCAACCAAGCCGCCGATTGCTCCAAAGACGCCTAACAGCAGACTTTCGCCCATAATCAAGGCGACAATCTGACGACGATTCAATCCGATACACCGTAGCAAAGCCAGCTGTCGGGTTCGTTCGTTGACGCCCATCGAAAGAGTTGTAAAAATAATAAATACCGAGGCAATCAAAACCAGCGATATACTCGAATACGCCTGAGCCAAAATCGTGCCGGGGGTCTGATTACCCGCCAAACGGGAACCGACGTCTGTTACGTCCTGAAAAATCAGTTTATTCGGACTTTGGGAATACATCGTATCGAACTGTTCATCGTAGAATTTTTTGTACTGTTCGTTAAACAGATTCTCTTGATCCTGTTCCGACATCGATTCAAGTTTATCCGCGTACTGATTGTTGAATTTCATCTTGAACATCATTTTAAATTGAGGTTCAAACAGTTTTTTGAGCGATTCTTCCATTCGGATTTTGAACGCCGCTGCGTTTACCCCGTCTTTAAGCCGGATGTAAATCAGATCTGTATGCGGATTGGTTCCGGCAATTTTAGCGGCCGCTCCGATAGGCATATAAATCGAGCCTTGGGTAATCGAAACGCCTTGGGGCGCGGCGTTGACGTCAGGATTTCCGCCGGGACTGCGGCGCATTTGTCCCATTCCAGAGCCTTCAATACCCTGCTCAAACGTTCCAACTACCGTCGCTCTGGTTTCAACTCCGTTGGTATAAAACTGAATCTCTGTTCCAGGCTTGGTCGTATAATCATGGTTGTCTTTCTTGCTGCTTAAACCGGTAAGCGGCTTAATCGTTCTGGCGGCAGCCGAGCCGATCACGCATTCTATCGGCGTTTTCTCGTTTTTGGGATAGCCGGTTAAAATCGTATTAAACCATCGCCCGTCTTCCAGCTTAAAGGGACTGGAATCGGTATCAATACCGACAATCAGCGGAAAACTGGGCGGAATCCCCAGCCGCTGACGCATTCGGTCGTACACCGCTTTGTCGTCTACTCCGACTGCGGCGTTAACGCCGTTGACCTGCATGGCCGCATGAGCCGCCGCCACCTCGTCGTCGTTTCGCAGCAGTCCAAATACGCGGGAATCAAGCGGATTGGCTCCGTTGGAACCACCCATTCCGCCTCTCATACCTCCGCCCATTCCGCCACGCATTCCACCGCCCATACCAGAACCCTGCGGCGGCTTATTTCCCTCTGGAGGTCGCTTGCCGTCCGGGGGTATATTTCCCTCAGGAGGACGCTTGCCGTCCGGCATCTGTCCGCCCTCGGAACGAGGTTTATCGGGACCGCCGGGAGCGGCTCCGGGAAATCCCATTCGTTCTCTTACCGGCGGCGAAAGAACCAGCTGATAGTTACCCAAGTAATTATCGGCACTGTCCCGCATTTGAGCCGCCATTTGATCGAATCCGCCAATCAGCCATACCACCATACAGCTGGTAGCTACGATGGCGGCTAAAGATAGCAACAGTCGAGTACGGTGCGCAATCGCTTCACGAAAAATCAATTTTCGCAGATGCGGACAGCACGCGATGTATATTATTATACCGATAGTAATTATGGCCGCCAAGCCGATTATCGGCAACAGTATCGCCGCGATTTTGGCGACAGGTAAGCCGTTGTTCATTTTTTTGCCTCCACTTGACCGTCTTTGAGTACAATTAATCTGTCGGCAAAATCCGCAACGTCGTTTTCGTGAGTTACTACGATAAGCGTTTTACCCTGATCTTTGCATAATTCCTTCAACGTTTGACATAATTTAATGGAATTAGCCGTATCCAGGTTTCCCGTCGGCTCGTCCGCCAAAAGGACTTCGGAATCAGCCATCAAAGCGCGTCCGATTGCTACTCGCTGCTGCTCACCTCCCGACATTTCACCCGGATGATGATTGCGCCGATTACCTATTTCCAAACGCTCCATAAGCATCTCCAGACGATTTCGATCGACGCTTCGACTGCCGTCGGCGTAAATAGGCAGAAGCATATTTTCTTCGGCGGTTAAAGTCGGAATCAAATTGAACGCTTGAAAAATCAAGCCGATTTTTTCGCGTCTGAGTTTAGTCAAATCGGAATCGGACATACTGCTGATTACATTGGATGCGATTTCAATTCGCCCTGAATCGATACTCGTCAAACCTGCCATCACGTGTAAAAGCGTACTCTTTCCAGAACCGCTTTTACCCATTACAGCGATATGTTCGCCTTTTTCCACGGTAAAAGAAATTCCACGCAAGGCTTTTACTTGAGAACCGCCGGTTGTATAAGTTTTAAATACGTTTTCTACTGTAATTATATTATTCATTATTTATACTTTTATTAGGTTATGATTGAATAAACGTAAAAACACCCCTCAAGCAGCCTTTTTGAAAAGCCGCTTGGAGGACATTTTATGATATGACTACTTGATTTTTCCTATCGACGCCGTTTTAATTTCGCCGCAGTACGAATAAAACCCTTCGTTTTACCGATTAAGGCGGAATAAAACGGCGGTTTTACGGTAATAATATTTTACGGTAATAACATAAGTCGGAAAATTTCAAGCGGAATCCGTATACTTGTCGATAACCCCTTTATTTGGCGATCGACAGCGCACGCAGCGCGTAAGCGGTAGCCAGATTCGGGTCGTTTTCCATCCATCGATTGCTATCCCCGTTTTTCCAGCAGCCGTCTGATTGCTGACGAGCGAGAATTTCTGAAATCAATTCGGATTTCCAGTTATGAGTTACGCCTTTTTCATCGGTAAATTCAGGCTGATTGAGCAATTTCATCGTTTTGCTGAACGTATTGAAATAGTAATAAATTCCTGCCTGATCTTGCATGGGGTTTTGTTCAACTGTATAATACTTTTTAATCCAGTCCAAAGCGGCCTTGTATCGGACATCGTTTGTATCTAAATTAGCATAGATGAAACTTTTCATACCGGTATACGACATAGACCCATAAGAACGCATTCCGCCGTTTTCCATGTTGCCGTCTCCCACGCAAACGTAGAAGAATCCGCCGTCCGGGTTCTTGTCGGCGAACTTGGTTGTATTATGCGGAGATTCCAAATTCTGGCATCGTGAAACGAATACCATCGCTTTTTGAATTGCCGGATCATCGGATTTCGCTCCCATGGATTTAAGCGCGTCCAGGAAAAATCCGGTGTTGGACAAGTCCGCTCTGCCCATAGAACCGTAGCCGCTGCCTCCGTAATTCAAGTCGTCCGGACCGTAGCCGTTTTCCTCGTTGTACTGGGTTGAACGAATAAACGTATTTGCCTTTTTAAGCAGCTGATCATAACGCCCGTCCTGATTCGCCTTGACAAAGGTTTCGATGGCAATACAGGTTTCGTAGGTAATAAGCATCATATCAGGATTATAAATTCCGCCGTCCGGCTGAACAAATTTTTCGAGATATTTTAATCCCTTGGCTACGGCAGGATCGTCGGCTGACAACCCCGAATCCAGCAACGCGCCGACAACAAAGGCGGATACTCCGATTCCCATGAACTTACTAAACGAGCCGTCTGGAGACTGACCTTTGGTTTTCAGATATTCCAGACCCTTGGCAACCGCCGCATTTATCGCCTCCGGAGTCGCCTGGGGCATTGTTTCCGGTCTGACAAACGGAGAGGGCGTAAACGACATCTTGCCCATACCGGGACCCTTGCCCATAGCAGGAGGATTACCCGGCTTCGGTTCGCGCGGAGCTTCCTGAGCCAGGCTTAACGTACATACTGCAAGAATAAATAACGAATAAAAAACACGATTAATCATAATCCGTTCCTTTCGAAAAAGATAAGGTTGAAATTGAATATCAGAAACATGAACAAAAGTGCATGTAATCAAATTCGCAGTACGGTACTCGGAAAAGTCGTTTGTACCGCCGCTTGAATGGGGGCGGTACCGCACTGGGAATACAAGGTCGAATCGATTGTAGTATACTCCGAATTTTGAGGGACTATCTGCATGCGAATCGAACTGCTTAAAACGCAAATTCCGCTCATTTCGCCCTCATTGGTCGGAAAAGGCGATTGCGGTTTATTGGGAATCGATAAAAAATGACGAATCTGACTTTGCCGGGCGGGAAGAGAAATTACCAGCTGATAATCAAAATTACTCGTACTGGTCGTCGGACAAGCGGAATAAATTCGTTGCTGTTGCGCGGTCGGAATAGCGGCGATACGTTGTATAAATTGAATCGCCCGAACCAATCCCGGCTGCGATTTATCGGAAACTGTCTGCAATTCAGGCGAAGAAAGTATTTTTTGGACAAATTGAAGCGAATTATCCAATTTATCGTGTAATTCTATTTCCTGACTGCGATCCGAATTGATCGAATTGATTCTATCTTGAATCTGACGGAATCGAACTATTAAGTTAGACTTTTGATTTTCAGGCTGGGCAAAATACGGCTGTAAAATCGACAGATGATAATTGACAAAGGGGTCTTCGGTTCCAAAGCCGAGTTGAACGAAGCCGTTGAGAATTGTTAAATGGCGGGAAATCGCGTTTTCGTGTCCAAAATGAGAATCGCACGTTAAAAAACGCTCCGCCCGTTCGATTAACTGCTGCCGAATTTCCTGTCTGCGCTGATCTTGCCGAAATTGAAACGGATTTTCAGCTGTCTGTTGAGCAAAAAGTCCCCGGGCAGTCAGTAGTAATACTGCTGTTGAAAGGAGAATTTTAATCGACAGGGAA